>JACWEP010000005.1 GCA_014653375.1 Pelagibacterales bacterium SAG-MED48
TTGAAATATGTAAGAATTTAAAAAAAGATAAAAAATATAATGATATACCGGTAATAATGTTAACAGCAAAAGGTGAGGAAGAAGATAAATTAAAAGCATTTGATACAGGTGCAGATGATTACGTCACTAAACCATTTAGTCAAAAAGAACTCAATGCTAGAATAAAATCATTGTTAAGAAGGTCAAAACCACAGGTATCTGTTGATGTTGTTGAATTTACTGACTTAAAAATTGATAGAATTACAAAACGTGTTTACAGAAAAAATACTGAAATTTCATTAGGACCTACTGAGTTTAAATTACTAGATTTTTTTATTAAAAATCCAAAAAGAGTTTATTCGCGTGAGCAGCTCCTGAATAATGTTTGGGGAGAAAATATTTATGTAGAGTCAAGAACTGTTGATGTTCATATACGAAGATTAAGGCAAGCAATCAATATTGAAAATACGAAGCCATTAATTAGAACAGTTAGGTCTGCAGGTTATTCTTTAGAATCTTGAAGGTCTTTGGGTCTAATGAATTCTTTAAGCAAACCATTTTTATCTAATTGACTCCAATTATTAAAATTAAAATGAATTTTTGCAAATGCAGCAGTTGGAAATTTATAATTTAATAATTTAAAATGATTATTATTTTGATTGTTTGTTATAGATTTAACTAAATTTCTTACTGCTGGTTCATGATTGATTAATAAAACTGATCTAAATTTTTTTGGTATTTCTTTAATCGTATCAATAATTATATCTTCACTTGTAAGATACAACTTTTTTGAAGATATGATTTTTTTTGGTTTTTCAATTTTTTTTAACAAAATTTTCAGTGTTTTTACTGTTCTTTTTGACGACGAAACTAGGACATAATCAAATTTATATTTTCTTTTAACAAAAAATTCACAAACCTTTTTTGCATTTTTCTTGCCTCGTTTGTTCAAAGATCTATCGTAATCATCTATAGTGAGATCATGCCAGCTAGATTTTGCGTGTCGCATGACATATAATTTAAACATATAGCGTAAATATATGACTGCATTAAAAAAACAACTTAAAGAAGAGTTAAAATCTAAATATATTAATAGAGAACTATCTTGGCTTAAATTTAACGAAAGAGTACTTCTGGAAGCTCAAGATCTAGATAATCCTCTTTACGAAAGAGTTAAATTTTTATCCATTGCTGGCTCAAATTTAGATGAATTTTTTATGGTTCGAGTTGCTGGATTATATAGCCAAATTAAGCAAGATGTAGATTCGCTTAGTTCTGACGGTTTAACTCCAGATGAACAAATGGCTGACGTTATAGTAGAAACAAAAAACCTTCTTAATAAACAAAATAAGATTTATACAGATCTAATATCTCGATTGAAAAAAACCAATATAAGTTTAATCAAGCCAGAAAATCTCAATAAATCAGATCAAAAAAAACTATTACAAACCTTTAATGAAGAAATTTATCCATTATTGACACCGTCAGCAATTGATCCTGCTCATCCTTTTCCTTTTATAGCAAACCAAGGAAGAGCTCTTGTAATGAAATTAAAAAAGAGAAATAAAAAAAGAGTTTTAAATTCTATAATAGTTATACCTAAAGCTTTACCCAGATTTATTGAGATTCAACGAGGTAAAAATTTTATGAAATATGTCATTATTGATGATGTCATAAGTTTTTTTGCTTCAGAAATTTTTCCAGACCACAACTTAGAAAAAAAAATGTTGTTTAGAGTTATTAGAGATAGTGATGTTGAAATTCAAGAGGAAGCGGAAGATTTAGTTAGATCTTTTGAGCTTGCATTAAAAAGAAGAAGAACTGGAGATATTGTTCGATTAGAAATTCTAAAAAATAGTAATAAAGAATTAGTTAAGTTTATTGTTAATAAATTAAAAGTAAATCAAAACTATATTTATGAAATTGAGGGACTTGTAGGCATTCAAGATATAGATCAAATTTGTAAAATTAAAAACCCTAAGCTGAGATTTAAACATTTTAACCCAAGAGAAGTCGATAGATTAAAAGAATTTAATAATAATTTTTTTGACACTATTAAAAAAAAAGATTTGATTGTTCATCATCCATTTGAAACATTTGATGCTGTAATTGAATTTTTAAGTCAAGCCGCTTATGATAAAAAAGTTATAGCAATAAAACAAACTCTATATAGAACCACTTTAGATTCTCCTATAGTTAAAGCTTTAATATTGGCTGCTGAAAATGGAAAAACTGTAACTGCTTTAATAGAAATTAAAGCAAGATTTGATGAAGAGGCTAATATACAACTTTCGAGAAGTTTAGAAAAAGCAGGTGTGCAGATAGTCTATGGTTTTGCAAAATATAAAACTCACGCAAAATCATCGTTAATATTGAGAAGAGAAAGTGGTAAAATTCAAACTTACATTCATTTAGGAACGGGTAATTATCACCCTGTTAATGCTAAAATTTATACAGATTTATCATTATTTAGTTCAGATAAAAAATTGGCGTCTGATGTAGAAAAATTTTTTAATTATGTAACTGGATATGCAAAACCAAGAAATCTAAATAAAATTTCTATATCTCCTATAAATCTTAGAAATACATTAAATTCTAACATTGATCGAGAAATTTCAAATGCAAAAAAAGGAAAAAAAGCTGAAATATGGGCAAAAATGAACTCATTGGTTGACCCGCTGATAATTGATAAACTTTATGAGGCTTCAAATGTTGGTGTTAGGATATTTTTATCTGTTAGAGGAGTTTGCTGTCTAAGACCAGGGATCAAAAATAAATCGGAACATATAATAGTTAAAAGTATTATTGGCAGATTTTTAGAACATTCAAGAATTTATTGTTTTTCTAATGGTAACAAAATGCCTAGTAGAGATGCAAAAGTTTTCATTTCTTCAGCAGATTTAATGCCAAGAAATCTAAATAGAAGAATCGAACTTCTAGTGCCAATTGAAAATCAAACAGTTCATGAACAAGTTTTAGATCAAATTATGTTAGCTAATTATCTTGATCAAAAACAAAGTTGGCTACTCGATGCAAGTGGTAATTACAAAAAAATTAAATATAGTGGAAGTGATTCTTTTTCAGCACATGATTATTTTATGAATAATCCTAGTTTGTCTGGAAGAGGTAAAGCTAAACTAAAAATGCAACCAAAAAAGCTAAATTTAAAGTTAATAAAAAGTGGAATTTAAAGTTCTTAATAATAAACAAAATTTAAAATTAAAACAAGCCAGACTAGCGATAATTGATATAGGCTCAAATTCAATTAGAATGCTAATTTATGATGATTTTAGTTCATCGCGTGTACCTTTTTTTAATGAAAAAGCAGTTTGTGAATTAGGAAAAAATTTAGATAAATCAAAAAAACTTCATAAATCAGGAGCTGAATATGCTTACCGTGTATTAAAAAGATTTTATGAAATTTTAAATGTTTCAAAAATTTCTAATATAAAAATAATAGCCACCGCAGTATTACGGGAAGCTACCGATGTAAGACCATTTATAGAAAATATAGAAAAATTATTTAAAAAAAGAATTGAAATTTTAAGCGGTGATGAAGAAGCCATATGTTCAGCTGAAGGTGTTAAAATTGGATTTGATAATGTTGACGGATTAGTAGCTGATTTAGGTGGTGGTAGCTTAGAATTAGCTAGAGTTGAAAATGGAAATATTACAAATAAAACCTCATTACCTTTGGGTGTATTAAGATTACTTAATAACCCAATAGTTAAAAAGAGAAACCTTTCTAAATATATTAAAAATTTATTAAAAGATGAAAAGTGGTTATCCAAAAAGAAATTTGAAAATATGTATTTAGTTGGAGGTACTTGGAGAGCATTATTTAAATTACATCTTTTTCAAAATGATCATCCTGTTCATATTATTCATCAATATTCTGTTAATTACGATACTATATCAAAATTTGTGGATAAAATTTCATCCTTTAATAAATCAAAACTTAAAACTGTAGAGTATATTTCAAAATCTAGAACACAATATTTACCTTATAGCTCTATAATTTTAGGTGAAATAATGAATTCAACAAATCCAAAAAACATAATATGCTCCATAAGTGGACTAAGAGAAGGGTCTTTAGCAAAAGATCATTTTAAGAATATTGATGACTCTCAGGTTTTTGAAAAATCATTAGTGTTTATTGCTAAGAAACGAGGCGATTTAGGATTAACTTTTAAAAAGTATTTTAATTTTATTAAACCAGTATTTGATGGAAATGAATACTTTGATGAAAAATTGCTTAATTTAGCATGTGTATTGAGTCATATGGATTGGGGCTTAGGTGCTTTTCAAAAAGCAGAATTAGTTTTTCAGGAAACATTGAACACTCCATTATTGAGACTTTCTCATAAAGAAAGAATACAAATCGCATTGTCTTGTTATTGGAGATATTGCAGCATTAAATACAACCCAAAAATTGAGTATTTAACTTTTTTAAACAATAATGAAATTTTTTCTAGTAAACAAGTTGGATCTGCATTGAGATTTGCACATTCTTTAACCTCTATATCAACAATTTTTTTAGAGGAATTTAAACTATATAGAAGAGGTAATTCAGTATTTTTAAAAATTCCATCTCAACATCAAGAAATAATTTCAAAACAAGTAACAAAAAAATTTAAAGCTCTGGCGAGAGAATTATTTTTAGAACCTAGGGTAATTTATTCAAATTAATTAAATATTAATTTAAATTAGATTTAATATTTTATTAATTTATCAGAAATATTTCATCATTAAACACATAATCGAATTCGTTATTCTTCATTTTATAAAGGGTGCTTATTTTGTAGGCACCTTTATAACTTTAAAAAATGAAGCCACATGAGAGGCATTACAAAATTTTTCACCTAAAATTAATTTATTTATTTCTTCTTTAGATAGTAAATGAATTTTAATACCTTTTTCAGGTCCTTTCTTTTTAATTATTCTATTTGAATAATAGCAGTAAATTTTAGTTGTTAACCTTCCAGGCTCACAATTAATTGTAAATAATTTTTTTGGTCTTCTTAATATTTTATATCCTGTTTCCTCATAAAATTCTCTACAAGCAGCACTTATAGAATTTTCTCCTTTATCAATTATACCAGATGGAAATTCATAGTTGATTTTATTAACTGGAATTCTTTTTTGACTAACTACAACAAAAACGTTTTTCTTAATTTCCGCAACCACCAAAGATAAATCAGATGTTTTTAAGAAATGATAATATTCTTTTTTTTTGAAGGGCTTATTAATTAAAGTTATATTATTTGTAAGTTTAACATTTTTTAAATAATTCATAATTTTACTATATTTGAATAATATTAAAGATATTTTACAGATAAATTAATTATATTGTTTTTTCTTTAATTAATTTGGAGATTTTGTTTATTTGATTTATTGCATCCGTATTCATCGGGTTTATATATGAAGCTTCTAAATAACTATTGTAGGCTTTTTCGTAATCTTTCATTTCCATGTATACTTGTCCTTTTCCAATTAGAGCACCGAAATGCCTACTCTCAAGTTTTAAGACCATATCAATATCTCTAAGTGATTTTTTATACTTACCCATAAAATATAAAGATGTTGCTCGTCTATTCCAAGCCTCAGACCAAATAGGATCTTTTTCTATAATTTTACTAAAAATCCCATATGCTTTTATATAATTTCCGTTTTGAACTAGTCTTGAGCCCTCTTTTAAGTCAATAGTTAATTGAAAATTAGATGGATGTGTCTCCCACAAATTCCATATACTTTTTTCTAAAATTTTTGCTTCACTTTGTGTATTACAATCTTTTAACATACTCAAAAGTTTGTTTAAATTTAACTCATCTGTTTTTGCCGTTGAGGTCAAACATACTGTTGCAGTTATCAATAAGAAATTAAGTATTTTCTTCATCTGTAATAAATTTGTAATATTTTTGTAACATTAATTAAACAAGTTAAAATCAAAATTATTTCAATAAAATCAGCGTTTTTATTCTATTAAAGATATAATTAATTTCAAAAATAAAATTCAAATTAAAAGATTCGAAAAAAAACATATGAAAAATTCCAAAGTAGAAGCAATAGTATTTGATTTAGCTGGTACATTAATAGATTTTGGAAGCCTTGCACCATCTCAAGTTCTTATTGAATTATTTGATAGGTTTGGAATTAAAATTACCCGAAAACAAGCCATAGGACCAATGGGGATCGAAAAACGATCCCATATAAAAGCATTACTAACAACAAAAATAATTAATTTACAGTGGAAAAAAAAATTTAAATCAAAACCTACAGATAAAGATATTGATAAATTGTTTAAACTTTTTAATCCAGAATTAAAAAAAATAATTAAGAAACATTCAAAATTTATATCAGGAAGCAAAAATACTATAGATTTTATAAAAAATAAAAAAATAAAAATAGGAATCAATACTGGATATTCAGAAGAAATTCTAAACGTTATATTGTCAGAATTAAAAAAACAAAGATTTATACCCGATGTGTCATATAGTTCTTCATACACAAAAATTGGAAGACCTTCTGCAGAGATAATTTATAGGATCTTTTCTGATTTAAATATAACCAAGGGATCAAATTGTATTAAAGTTGATGATACTATTCCTGGACTACAGGAGGGATTAAATGCTGGAATGTGGGTAATAGGAGTAATATTTTCTGGAAATGAATTTGGTAAAAATGAAAATGAATTTAATAAATTAACCAACAAAGAAAAATTAAAATTTAGAAAAAAAATCTCTTACAAGTTTAAGAAAATGGGTGCACATTACGTAATTGATACAATTAAGGATTTACCGAAAATAATTGATCAAATTGAAAATAAAATTATTTAGTAAATAGCATTTTTTTTATTACAAATATTGCTAATAGTGCTCCTAATAACTCTGCAATTATAAAGAAAGGTGTATTTAAATAATTTATTCCAGTGAATGTATCTGTAAAAGTTCTAGCTATTGCAACAGCAGGATTTGCAAAAGAAGTTGATGAAGTGAACCAATATCCAGCTGTAATATAAAAACCAACACATGCAGCGGTTACAACTTTTCCACTTTTCATTGCTCCAAATATAATTAAAATTAATCCAAAAGTTGCGACTATTTCTGCAACAAATATATAAACTCCATCCCTTGTTTTAGATGACAACTCATAAATAGGTAGTTCAAAAAAAAAATTAGCCAAGCCTACACCAGCTAGACAACCAAATATTTGTGATAAGATATATATATGAATTAATTTTGATTTTAATCTTCCAGTAAAATACATACTTAGTGTAACAAATGGATTGAAGTGAGCTCCAGATATATCAGAAAAAACCGTAATAAGTACAAATAGACCTGCACCAGTAGCTATAGTGTTTGCTAATAGCATGACGGCTACGTCATTTGTAAGATTTTGTGCCATAATACCAGATCCAACAACTATCATTACCAGGAAGCAACTACCTATAAATTCACTGTAAATTATTTTTTTTTTGCTATTTTTCATAATTTTTGATCCAATCATTAATTCTTGTTTCTAAATTGGAGTAAGTTTTATGTATTTCTATCGAAATTAATTCCTCTTTATTAGGTTTATCACTATTTTCTAAATCATTAATAACATAAACGGGATCCTCAATGTCCCAATGAACTATTTTTTCAGGAGATGGCCAGACTGGACAAACTTCATCACTAGCATTGTTGCATACAGTAAATACCTGGTCAAATATTGTTTTTTCATCCAAAAATTTATTAAAGTTTTTAGAAGATAGATTTTTTGTATCAAAATTATTTTCATTTAGATATTTAATGACATATTTATTAATTATTCCAGATGGTTTGCTACCCGCACTGTAACCAATAAATTTATCTTTATGATATTTATTAACTACACTTTCAGCCAATATGCTTCTATGAGAATTGCCAGTACAAACAAATAAAAGTTTTTTCATTTTTAACTTTTATTACTATATATTATTTTTTCTATACTTAATGAGTACTAAATCTAAATTGTAATAAAACTGAAACATTGTTAATTTAAAAGAGTAAAATGGACATTAAATCAAATATTGTCAATTTATTTAAAATTATAGAGGAAATTGGATCAAACAAACAATATGGAAATGAAAAAGTTTCACAACTAGAACATGCAATTCAATGTGCATTGTTGGCAAAAAAAAACAATGAAAACCATTTTTTCATTACTGCAGCTCTATTCCATGATATTGGTCACTTAATTAATAATGACAAAGAAGCCATAAAAAAAGGAATAGATAAAAAGCATGAAAATTCAGGATCTTTTTTTCTTTCTAGATTTTTTCCAGAAGATGTTACAAGATTAATTAAAGGACATGTGCCAGCTAAAAGATATTTAGTTTATTATGAAAAAGGTTACTATGAAACTTTATCTATTGCCTCAAAAAAAAGTTTAGATGTCCAAGGGGGAAGTTTTTCTACAGATGAAGCAAATGATTTTATCAAACAACCTTTTATGAAAGATGCAGTCAGGTTAAGAAAATATGATGATCTTGCTAAAGTTGAAAATTTAGAAATTCCAAATATAAATTTTTTTTATAAATATGTAGAAAGCAGCTTTAAATAAACTTTTTTTTGTTTAGAAAAATAGCTGTTATGTTCCCAATAATTGCTAAAATAAAAAATAACAAAATAAGCAAATCGTATCCTCCGATAATCCATATTAATGAGCCAATCCAGGGGCCTAAAATACTACCAATCATATATTGCAAAGCTAAAATACCATGAACATTACCAAAGTTTTTTTTGACCAAAAACATCATTTTGAACTAAAGGTTTTAAAATCGCCATACTTCCATATGCTGAGCTATTAAATAAAACAAACAAAAATGCTAAATAATGATTAATATTTATAAAGTATAAAAATATCATTCCAACTACCATCGAGTAAAAACAAATAACAAATAATTTTAGATTTGATTTATTTCCTCCAAATATCATTACCAAAATTCTTCCAATTACTTGACCAGGTCCAAACATTGATGCGGTCAGTACAGCTAGTGACAGACTCATTCCTTTTTCCTGTAACATTGGAATTACATGAGTTGTAATAGCACCAATATTAAATCCAATAATAAACAATGAAAAACTAAATAACCAAAACCTATAGTCTTTAAGTATTATTTTAAGCTTTGAATTTTGATTGTTTTGTTTTTCAATATTTTTAAATTCTTTTCGAATTATATTTTTAAAACCAAAATAATTAGCTGGTGAACTAATCAGTATATTTATTATTCCAAAAATAAATACAGTAAACCTCCAGTCATATTGTTCTGTTAAATAAGTTGCAGTAGGAAATGTATATGTGCTTGCAAATCCCGCAAACAAAGTAATAATTGCAATAGATGTCTTAGCCTTTGATTTTAAATTAATAGTAATGACGCTAAAAAGTATCGTGTAAAGACAACCACCAGAGGTTGCACTAACAAGTATCCAAGCAACTAAAAATCCACCATATGTATCTACTAATGAAAGATAAATTACACTTAGTCCTAACAGTATAGGGCTGGCCCACATCATTGGAAAACTTAGATTTCTATCTACAATCTTACCTAGAAAAGGTAAAAGTAAACTATGCACAACTAAGCCTAGAGAATAAATAAAAGTTAAGTTGCTTCTTGAAATACCAAGTTCATTTTCCCAAGTTAACAATAGTGCTGAAAATAAGTACATGCAGCTGCTGTAACAAAAGGTAACCGATATACCTATTAAAAATGCAGGTAAATATTTCATAAAATTTTTTATTTCTTTAACATTTTTTTAACAAACAAGAGTTAAAGAATTATTATGAAAAAAACTTTAATTACATTTATATTTATCTTATCCACAATTTCTTTAACTCAAGCCGACAATCATGTCAAAATAACAGAGCAACAAGCTGGTAGTAGTTACTCAGAAAATACCGAGGAAACATTTAAAAATGAAATTGGTAATTGCGAAGATTCTGGTGTACTTATGTTAAGAGCCACTGTTAAAAATGATATATCAAGATCAAGTCCTGAAAATGCATCTGAAGCAGAAACATTAATGAAAGAGGGCATGAAGTTGTGTAATGAAAATAGAGTTTTTGAAGCAAAATTAAAATTAGAAGATGCTAAAATAGCAGCTCGGGCAGGCTTAATCGATGGTGAAGATCCGTCTATAACAAAAGTTGTTGCTGAGAATAATGAGACATCAAAGGAAGAAAAACCTTGGTGGAAATTCTGGTAAGATAAAATTCTAAATTTTTAAATTCATAAATTAAAATTTCTAGAAAAATATTCTATAAATAATTAAATTTTTATAGAAAATACTTAAAATATTTTTTAAATCTTATTTACCTTACGATTAACTGATCTGATCCAATTAGTATTCTTCTAAGCCATGCAGATAATCTATCCATAAATATTACAGCAGCTAAAACTAATATTGCCATGTAGGCGACATTTTCAAAATCATTTCCAGTACCTAGTGCACCTAAAAATTGTAAACCAATTCCTCCTGCACCCATTGCACCTATAATTACGGCTCCTCTAGTATTTGACTCTAAATAGTATAGGGATTGAGATACAAAAATTGGAAGTATTTGAGGAATTATACCAAATCTATGTTGTAGAAATTTGCTAGCCCCTGTAGATTGAACTCCTTCTTGTTGTTTCTTCTCAGTATTTTCAATTGCTTCAGAATACAATTTACCTAAAGTACCTGTATCGGTAAAACCAATTGCAAATATTCCAGTAAAGGGTCCTGGACCAAAGGCTCTTAAAAATATTAAACTCCAAATTAAAAAATCTATTCCTCTTAAAGTGTCAAATAATCTCCTCAACGTAAATCTTAGAGCTTTAATAGGTGTAACGTTGTACGCCGCAAGAAAGGATAGGGGTAGAGCCATCACTGTAGCAAACATTGTTCCTAGCACAGCCATAACTATGGTTTCGAGCATTGCCCACCAAACTCTACCGTGCATGAATGCTTCATTGTCTTTAATTTCTGTAAAGAAAAGTTTTAAATTAGACATTTCAGGAACAACTCTTTCTTTAGAAAAAGTCAAACCTAATGCTTCGAAAAAGCTATATGGTTCTAACGGACTTGAGAAATCAAACCAAAAATATTTCCATCCTATACTGTAACGATGAATTTCAACTTTTCTTGGATATACTTGAATTCTCTCATACAAAGTTGGTCTAAATTCAACCCTGTTTTCTGTAATTCTAAAACCCTTTAAATCGTCTTCAGCTAAATCTTCTGAACCAACAAGGTAAGGTTTACCATTAGTATTTAATTTTATAGTAAAATCTCTTTCATATTTAGGAAAATTTACAATCTCTACTCTATCTTTGTATAATATTGCTTTACCTTTATTATTAAATTCAACTACATTGCCAACATTATCAGAATTTTTGTAAAACCAATCTGGAATTGATTTATCTAGATTGTCTCTTCCATAAACACTTCTATAGCTACCTTCAAAAGCTATCTTAATATCACCATGATTTTCCCATTTCATTGTTACATGATCTTTGTGTGCATATGTATCTAAAGCAAACATAGCTGCATTTTGTGGTTTCCATTTTTTTGGAATATCAACAACGTCCAGAGTAAAAAAACCTACTATTAAATATAATATAATAAGAAAAAAAATTATTTGGCCTTTTAATCTACTCTTCCTGGCCTGTTTAAATGTGTCAGGAAATAATTTTAGAATATTATCTCTTTCAATTGCTAAACTAGAACTCATTGATTTACTCCAATCAATTTATGTCTCCAATATGCCGACAAATAATCTAATGCAATTATTGTACCAACCAGTAAGAACATACACGCCAAAACATCAGCTCCATAATTCCACTGAATTAAAGCTGCTAACAATTCTCCAATTCCTCCTGCACCAACAAAACCTAATATAGTAGATTCTCTAACATTAATTTCTAACCTTAATATTCCATAACTTAGAAAAAGAGGGAGTACTTGTGGAAGAACTGAGAATCTTATCTTTTGTGTCCAAGTTGCACCAACAGAACTTAAACCCTCAATAGGTTTTCCATCACAATTTTCTATAGCTTCCGTGAATAATTTACCAAGTGCTCCTGCAGTATGTATTGTTATGGCAATCACTGCTGGTAAAGATGATTTACCCATCAAATATAAAAACACCATTGCTATTATTAATGTTGGAAATGATCTTGTCACATCCATAAAAAATTTTGTAAATTGAATAACTCTTTTATTTCTTATTAAATTTCTACTAGAGAAGATTGCAAAAATAACTGCCAAAACAAATCCGATCGAAGTTGAAAATAATGCAATATTTAAAGTTATAATTAATTCAGGAATGTACTTAATAACTCTTGGCCAATATTTCCATCCCATCTCAAATGTATCAACAAATAAATCTCTTGGATAATTAAAAAAATTAGCTATACCTCTACCAAAAGATCCTGCATTTGCCTCTAACGATACCAGGGTACCACCAAAAAAAACTAATATTAGAATTGCAATTCCCAGTAACGAGGACCTAGTTCTTTGATTTGTTAATTTTTTTAAATTAACTTCAATTTGTTCTAAGTTTGCAGGTAATGCTTTTGACATAATTTTAAAAAAAAACAGAGGCAAAGATTTTAAGTCTTTGCCTCTAATTTATAGGGGTTTAATTAATTATTCTTTTGTGCTTCAATTTTAGCTTTTCTTGCTGCTACAACTGATTCATAGAAAGAATGATCTACAGCTACCCATTTTTTTACAATCCCGTTTGCAACGTTTTCACTACATTTTGGATCGTTTTCGTGTATCCATTTTTTCAATCCAATCATTACTTGATGTGCTCTAACAGGTAAAAAAGTAGGCATTACAATTGGACCATTAGGAATTAATTTTGAAGACCAAATTTGAACAATGTCGTCCATATTTAAAATCCCTTTATCAACCATTTTTCTTAAATTCCCTGATGAATATCCTTCTTCCCAGCTACCAACACCAGACACCCATGTTACAGCAGCATCAACGTCACCATTCATTAATGCTAATACATTGTTTTCATGTCCTCCAGAAAACTGTGTTTTTGAAAAATATGTATCTGGATCCATACCCATAGCTTTTAATTCAATTGATGGAATTAAAAAACCTGATGTAGAGTTAGGGTCAGCCCAACCAAATGATTTACCTTTAAGATCTGCCATTGATTTAATTCCAGATGCTTTAGTTGCTACTGCTACTGAGTAATAACCCATGTCTCCAGTTGGTTGCATTCTTGTTAATACTGGCACTACAGCAGTTGGATCTTTAAGATACATACCTGCATATCCAGAAGAACCAAACCATGTATAATCTAGATTTCCACCTAGCATCGACTCCATTGTTCCAGCATAGTCTTTAAATGTAAAAAATTTAGCTGGTACACCATAAGCTGCTTCGATATATGGCATGAAACAATCATTTCTAGCGATAATATCTTGAGCTGCTTCGTCACCTAAAAAACCAACTCTAAATTCCGGTTGGTATTTACTTAAGTCCATTTTTGGACCTGTGTAAGTTACTGCATTAGCCTGAGTTGCAAACAATATCATAGCCAAAAGTGCAATAACTCTTGTTAGTTTATTAAACATAATTATCTCCTTTTTTTATTTCTAGTCTAACGACTTATTTGTACCGATGAGTTATTGACCTCATGCAGTTGCAAATTCTTTTTTCAACATCCCTTTTAAATTATTTTTTGTTTTAAGCTCAGTTGATGTTACTTGTGGCTCAAAAGCTTCATCTGCTTCTGCTCCATAAATTTCTCTTGCAAGTTTATCTGACAATTTTTCTGGTAAATCATCAAAGACAATTGCACCATCTTTCATACCAATAATTCTGTCACAGTAAGTTTTTGCTGTATCTAGAGTATGAAGATTTGAAATGACGGTTAAATTTTTTTCATCATGAATTTTTCTTAATGACTCCATAACCATCCTAGCATTCATTGGGTCTAAAGATGCTATAGGTTCATCTGCTAAAATCATTTTAGGATTTTGCATTAATGCTCTGCATATAGCCACACGTTGCTGTTGACCTCCAGATAATGTTTCTGCTCTTTGAAGAGCAGTGTTAGCCATACCTAAGTTGTTAAGTAAAATCAAAGCATCAGCTCTTTCATCACGAGAAAATATTTTTAAAGATGCCCTAAATGAACCTTGATAATTTAATCTACCTAAAATGACATTTGTTAATACATCAAGTCTTGGCACTAAGTTAAATTGTTGAAAAATCATTGCACAATTTCTCTGCCAAGATCTTTTTTCTTTGCTTTTAAGTTCTAATATATTTTGACCATCGACTTCTATTTTTCCATCTGTTGCATCTGTTAGTCTATTAATGATTCTTAGAAGAGTAGATTTACCTGCACCTGATCTTCCAATAATTCCTATCATTTGAGGTTTATTGACCTTAAATGAGACATTTTTTACGGCATGGTTATTGCCAAAATATTTATTTACATTATTTATGAGCATGCAATTTTATGCACCTCAATTCTTTAGGAAATGTTAAAACTTTATTAATAAAATTTATAAGTTTTGTTTAATTATTGTTAAAAATAAACTACAGGTAGAAAATACAGTATTTATTACTCTAAACTTTAACAAGTATCTGAATTTTAGACCCATCAAAATAACTTTCACTTAGCTCTATTGGGGTTTTATTAAAGTCAACATTAATAGATGTCGTTTTTATTAAAGGTTTTCCAACATCAATATTTAAAAGATTTGATTTTATTTTGTCTGAAATTTCAGCGCTTATTAACGTTTTAGATCTTATTATTTTTTTAACATTTAATAAATTAAAGGCTTTAGTTACAGACTGTTTTTTAACAAAATGATTAATAAATTTTGGAAATCTATCATGGGGTATTGATCTAAATGTTATTACAGAAGGAGAATTATTTATATATCCTATACTATTTATTCTAGTGACTTTTTCTTTTTTATTTAAATTCAATTCTTTTTTCTCAAATAGATTACATTCTGCAATATCAAAACTTTTGATTTCAATTCGCACTGATTTGTTCTCTTCAAGAATATTTTCAGTAAAACGAACATTTTTGCTTATTGAATAATTAATTTTTGATGTTTTTACAAAAACACCTAAACCTCTTTTTGAATATATTAAATTATCATTTTTAAGTTCTTTAAAAGCTCTTCTTATAGTGTGTCTATTAACATTGAACTGTTTTGCATACTCACCCTCGGAATCTAATTTTTTATTAATTTTGTACTTATTTAAAACAATTTCTCTTTTAATTGAATTGTATATTTCTTTCCAAAGCAAATCCTTTGATGTCATAAAATTTTAATAAATAATCTATTGAAATTTTTTTCAATTTAGTTACTTGTCTAGTTGTATAGTATTATGTTAAATGAATCAAGAAAACAATGGTTAAGTTATTTAGCAACTGCTGATGAAGATTATCTCATTTTGCTTTGGGATAATTTAAATATGAAAATAAAATATAATTGGTTAAGAGAACCTGAGATTGGTAGTGTAATGGTTCAAGGAAAAGCAGGAGCCACAGGTGATAATTTTAATGTTGGAGAGGTAACTATAACTAGATGTTCAGTTAATTTAGATAAAAAAATTCAAGGTCATGGTTATGTTCAAGGTAGAAATAAATATAAATCTAAAATTGCAGCTTTGTGTGATGCGTTAATGCAAACTGAAAAAAAAGAAATTATAAAAAAAAATATACTGGATAAATTAGTTAAATACAAAAATAATAAAAGAAACGAAATATTATCTAAAACAGAAGCTACTAAAGTTGATTTTTTTACCTTGGTAAGAGGTGAGGATAAATAATTTATGGAAGTTGTTTTTAAAAAAAATAATTCTCAAACGAGTGCTGATTATTTTAGAAGTATTTTGTTTGCAACCTCATATCCTGGTTCAATTGAGACGTTAAATAATACAGATCCCCCTTCAAATATGTTTTCAGCTAGTTGTTCAATTATAAAAACTTTTTGTGATAGTTATTCAAATATTTTTTTAGGTGGTGATGTTAACAATCCAGAAACCATAGAATGGATTAAATTTAATACAGGTGCAAACATAACTGATAAAAAAAATGCAAATTTTGCAATTGGTTTTTGGAATGATCTCATTCCATTTGAAGATTTTAAAATTGGTGACGAGCAAAATCCTGATCAATCCTGCACTATAATTTGTCAGTCTCAATTTAAAAAACCAAATGCCAAAATTACTGGTCCTGGTATTAAAAGTTCTACAAGTATATTTTTACCCGATAAAGAGATTATAAAAAAAAATAACCAGCAATTTCCTTTAGGGCTTGATTTTTATTTTGTTGATGATGAAAAATTTTATTCAATACCAAGGTCATTAAAAATAGGAGAGCTATAAAATGTATGTATCAGTAAAAGGAGGAGAAAAGGCAATAAATAACGCACATTCCTGGTTATCTGAAATAAGAAGAGGTGATGTAAATATAGCAGAATTAAATATTAAACAAATTAGTGAACAACTAACATTAAGTGTCGACAGAGTTATGTCTGAGGGATCTTTGTATGATAAAGACTTGTCGGCTTTAGCAATCAAACAGTCTAGAGGTGACTTGATTGAAGCAATTTTTCTAATTAGAGCCTATAGAACTACTTTACCTAGAATTGGTTCTAGCAAACCTATCGAAACTGGCAAAATGTTATGTCTTAGAAGAATATCTGCAACATTTAAAGATATACCAGGTAAACAAAAATTAGGTCCAACATTTGATTACACACACCGTTTACTTGACTTTAAACTTCTTGCTGATGGTGAGTATGATAAAGCTAAGATTGAAAAATATGATGACAAAGAAATCCCTCATGTTTTAAGCTTTTTAAATAAAGAAGGATTAATTCAGAAAGAAATACCTAGTGGCAAAACATCTAAAGATATTACAAGAAATCCAATTAATTTTCCTTTAACAAGATCTGAACGACTGCAATCTCTTTCGAGAGGAGATGAAGGTTTTCTTCTTGGTTTAGCTTATTCAACACAGAGAGGGTATGCTAGAAACCATGCATTTGTTGGTGAATTAAGAACTGGTTATGTTGAAGTTAAATTTGAAATTCCTGAACTAGGGATAGAAATAAATATTGCTGATGTCATGTTTACTGAGTGTGAGTCAGTAAACCAATTTAAAGGTAGTAAAAAAATACCTGCTCAATTTACCCGTGGATATGGATTAGTTTTTGGTCAATTAGAGAGAAAAGCAATTTCTATGGCTTTGGTTGATAGATCAATGAGATGGAAAGAGTTTGGAGAGGAATATTTAGGCGTTGCTGCTCAAGATGAAGAATTTATTATATCTCATTGTGATAATATTCAAGCTACTGGTTTTTTAGAACATATCAAATTACCTCATTATGTAGATTTTCAGGCGGAATTGGATCTAGTAAGAAAAATTAGAGAAGAATATAAAAAAAATGAACAACATACTTAAATTTAAAAATAAAAAAGCTAAAGTTTCAGATCAAGATGAAATTTATAATTTTGCTTATTTAGATGAAAATACAAAAAGAATGATAAGAAGAGCTTTAATCAAAGCTCTTTGTATACCAGGTTATCAAGTCCCATTTTCATCCAGAGAAATGCCAATGCCCTACGGATGGGGTACAGGCGGTGTGCAAGTAACTTCATCTTGTTTAACAACAGACGATGTCCTTAAAGTTATTGATCAGGGAGCAGATGACACTACTAATGCAGTTTCAATAAGAAATTTTTTTAAAAAAACTGCAAATATTGAGACTACTGAAACAACTGAAGATGCTTCAATAATACAAACAAGACATAGAATACCAGAGAATCAATTAAAGGAAAAACAGATACTTGTTTATCAAGTTCCAATTCCAGAGCCACTAGCTTTTTTAGAACCAAGATATCAAGAGACTAAAAAAATGCATGCACTATCAGAATATGGAATTATGCATGTAAAGTTATATGAAGACATTACTAAAAATGGTCATATAGAAACCGCATATGCGTATCCAGTGAAAACAAATGACAGATACATAATGGATCCATCACCTATACCAAAATTTGATAATCCAAAGATGAATAACAATCCTGCTATACAATTGTTTGGTGCCGGTAGAGAACAAAGAATTTACGCAATTCCACCTTACACACAGGTTACAAGTCTTGATTTTGAAGATTATCCATTTGATCCTTCAAAAGCACCACATAAATGTTCTATTTGTGGATCAAATGATAGTTTTTTAGATGAAATAATTACAGACGATGATGGTAATAGATCTTTCATATGTTCAGATACAAATTACTGTAATCAAAGAATGAAAGATAAGTAAATGGAACCAATTTTATCTGTTCAAAATTTAAATAAATATTATGGGGATCAAGTTGGTTGTAAAAATATGAATATGACATTGTATCCGGGTGAAGTCGTTGGAGTGGTAGGGGAGTCTGGGTCAGGAAAAACAACTTTTATAAACTCAATATCAGGCAATCTTATTCCAGATAGTGGAAAAATCCTAATTAATACAAATAATGAAATTATTAATTTCTTGGAAATATCAGAGTCATTGAAAAGATTATTAATAAGAACCGAACTAGCTTTTGTTCACCAAAATCCTAGAGATGGTTTAAGATTGGATGTAAGTGCTGGTGGAAATATTAGTGAAAGATTAATGTCCATTGGACAAAGAAATTATGGAAATATTAGGCAAACTATTTTTAAATGGTTAGATAAAGTGGAAATCGATAAAAGTAGGGTAGATGATTTTCCAAGAACATTTTCAGGTGGAATGTTGCAAAGATTACAAATAGCAAAAAACTTAGTTACGAGTCCAAAAATAATTTTCATGGATGAACCAACAGGAGGTCTTGATGTTTCTGTTCAAGCCAAAATTTTAGATTTGTTAAGAAAATTAGTTAGAGAATTAAATTTATCAGTTGTAATTGTTTCTCACGATCTTGCAGTTATTAGATTGTTAGCTGATAAAATTATTGTAATGAAAAATGGTGAGGCTGTTGAGTCTGGATTGTGTGATCAAGTATTAGATGATCCACAACATTCTTACACTCAGTTATTAGTCAGCTCTGTACTTCAGGTTTAAAATGATAGAACTTAATAAAATAACAAAAAAATTTACACTTCATAATCAAGGCAAAACAAAAATATCAGTTTTTAAAAATTTGAATTTGAAAATTAATCCTGGAGAAATTGTAGCGTTGACAGGACCATCAGGTGTTGGAAAGTCTAGCATTTTAAAAATGATTTATGGAAACTATGTTTTTCAATCAGGAGAAATTAAAATTAATAATCACAACATAGATCATAAATATCCTAGAAATATTATTGAACTTAGAAAAAATACAATAGGATATGTTAGTCAATTTCTAAGAGTGATACCTCGTGTTCCTACGATTGAAATTGTTATGGAGCCCTTATTAGAAATAAATTCAGATCAAGATGAAGTTCGTGAAAAAGCTGAAAAAACTTTAATAAAACTTAATATAGATAAAAACTTATGGAATTTATCGCCACTTACTTTTTCAGGAGGAGAACAACAAAGAGTTAATGTAGCTAGGGGACTGATTAGGAATTATCCATGTTTATTACTAGATGAACCAACAGCTAGTTTAGATAGTGTTAACAAAGATATTGTTTTGAATTTGATTAATGAAAAAAAAGATAAAGGATCTTCAATAATTGGCATTTTTCATGATAAATATTCACGTAAATATTTAAATGCTAGGGAAATAGATATTACAAAAATATCAAATGCAAAATAACGGTCAGCTTATTGTAGTCGTTGGACCATCAGGATCAGGAAAAGATACATTGTTAAAAAAAGTAATTAAAAAAATTCCTAATTCTATTTTGGTTAAGAGATACATTACTAGGAAAAAAGATATTAAAAATGAAGATCATTACAGTATATCGATTAAAAATTTTGAAGATAAGATTTCAAAAAAACATTTCTTCGTTTACTGGAATGCTCATGGTTTTTCATACGGTATTCCATTTAAAGAAATAAAAAAAATAGAGCAAGGTAAAACAGTAATTTTTAATGGATCAAGAAAAGTACTTTTTAAAGTAAAAAAAAAAGTTAATAACGTTAAAATAATTAATATTACTGCCCCATCAACAATTATTAAAAAGAGACTTGTAATTCGAGCTAGAGAAGACAAAAAATCAATTAATAAAAGGATAAAAAGAAAAATTAATTTACTTCCGAAAAATATAATTACTATAAATAATAATAAATCAATATCTATCGGTGCAAATAAATTAAAAAAAATAATTTTAGCTAAGTGAAAAATTTTCTAAATTCTCAAACATTCCTTTTTGGTTTTCACCAAATATATATATTTTATCAAAATTATTTATTTCATTTAAAATGATTTCTTTGTTTTTTTCAATTTTTTTTAACTCAAAGTACAATTTGTTTCCTGTGACCTCTGATGCAAGGGTCATATGGAAATTAAATTCTGACATTATATAGGGGTATCCCCATTTATATAAAATATTTAATTGTAATTTACTTAGTTTAGAGGGATTTCTTCTATCAATTTCTTTTTTTGTAAGAGGTGACCTAAATTTAAATAATTCTCTAACCAGTCTATTGGATAACTTATTAATGTTATTATTTTTTTTATTTTGAACAAAAGCATAAAAATTATTTATTTTTTTTAATTTAAATTTATAAAACTTAAATTTTTTGAATTTTTTTGTTATTTCCTCAGTTTTTTTAAATAATGTATTGGTACTATAATTTTTGTTTAGTTTAAAAGGAGGAATAAGTGTACCGTGAAACCCATATTTCTTTGGAATTAAAACATTTTTATCTATGTTTATTAAGTTTTTAATTCCAAATCTGTTTAGATAATTAATTCTATGTTTGTTATTTATTAACTTTGCATTAAGTGGATCCCAACCGAACCAATATCTACCAAATTCTTCTAGACTACTCTCTTTTGGAGGTGCATAATAAATAGCATATCTAGAATATTTTTTCATAATTCAACTTTTAATACTTATATAAATTTTTTTCTCAAATTTAAAATATTTGTAACAATTCATGTATATAAAAAAACGATGCATGAATATATTTTAAATAACGCCATGATAATTAAAAAGGATGAGATTATTCATGGCCATATAAGAATTAAAAATAATAAGATTGTCGATATAAGTAGTGGATTAAGTAATAACAAAAATTCAATTGACTGTGAAAAAGATTACATCTCTCCAGGATTGGTTGAACTACATACCGACAATCTTGAAAGACACATGACACCAAGACCTAAAGTTTCATTTCCAGTAGAAAATGCAATTTTATCTCATGATAGAGAGTTAGCATCTGTAGGAATAACTACAGTTTTTGATGCATTAAGAGTTGGTTCTATTGAAAAAACAGGAAAATATAAAAAATATGCAAAAAACTGTTCAGATATAATTTCAAGTTTTAAAAAAGATAATATTCTCAAGATTGATCACAAAATACATTTAAGAGCTGAAACTTGTTCGGAAAATTTGATTGATGAATTAGACGAATACAATGAAACTCACGATGTAAAACTAATTAGTATAATGGATCATACACCAGGTCAGAGGCAATTTAGAGTTATAGATAAGTATAAAGAATATCTTTCAATTAAACACGGTATGACAGAAAATGAAATGGAAATTCATTTTGAACACTTAATAAATCTTCAAAAAAAAAATAGCAAGAAACACATAGATAGAATTCTAGAATTTAAATCCTCATATGATTGTATTTTGGCTAGTCATGACGATACCACTGAAAATGATGTTCATAACTCAAATAAATATGGAGTAAAATTGGCTGAATTTCCAACAACTTTAGAGGCAGCCAAAACTTCTAAAAATTACAATATTAAAGTCATGATGGGATCTCCTAATTTACTTAGGGGAGGTTCTCACTCTGGCAATATCTCTGCTAAAGAACTTTTAGAAAATGATTGTCTAGATATTTTAAGCTCAGATTATATTCCATCCTCATTAATTATATCTGTTATTAAATGGGGTTTAGAAATTGATAATCTTCCGAAAGCATTTGCAGCAGCTAGTTACGCTCCATCTATAGCTATAAATTTAAATGATAGGGGTTTAATTGACAACAATAAAAGAGCAGATTTAGTAAGGTTTAAAATTTATCAAAATTTACCCGTTGTAAAAAACGTTTGGTCAAACGGTATCCAAGTAAGCTAAAATATTCCTGTTGTATAAGAGTATTTTATAATTCCTGCTATCATTATTGGTATTTGTAATGAAAAATTTGTTAATAAAGGTTTGTCTTTTGTAATGGTACCAACAATTGTCCAACCGATTATACCTAAACTGTGAGGTATCATGCTATAAGGATAGTAATCTAAATAAAAAGTTAATATTCCTAAAAGTGTTAACACTGTGCTTGTCTATTTTAATACCATTATCTAAGAAATTCTCAAAATTTTTAGACCTATAATTAGAAAGATCAAAATTTTTATTTTTTTCTAAAAATTTATTTATATCTTCATTAATTTTACCTGATGGGTTGTTCCCAGCACTATAAGCTTTAAACAAATTTGAATATTCGTTTTTAATAATATTTTCAGCTATTATGCCTCTAGGTGAGTTACCTGTGCAAACGAATAAGATATTTTTTATTAGAAAATAATTTTATAAATTCCAATTACAAACAATGGTATTTGTAATCCAAAGTTTGTTAAAATAGCCTTATCTTTTGATAAAAATCCTGCGATAGTCCATCCTATAACGCCAAGTCCATGGAAGTAGATATTAATAGGGTAAATATTTAGATTAGTTAACAATATTCCTGTTAAAACAAGAGCTGTACTAATCCATTTTAGATATTTTTTAATAAACATAGTCTCCTCTGTATGTAAGTTTTGTTAAGAATTTATTACAATTATAGAGGAAACTAAAATCTAAATTTTATAATCTAATTTTTTTGAAGCTCATAAATAGAAACATAATGTTTCTTCTTAGGAAGTGGGATTATTGTTGGAACTTTAGTTAATCTTGGTTTTATTGACTTATTTCCTACGTATTTTTTTAATTAAAGTATTGACAAAAATATGTTATGTTATAACATAACATTATGACTAACAAAGAATTAGTTTTTAATATAATTAAAAAATCATCTAAGCATCTAACTGCTTATGAAATTCTAGATAAACTTCAAAAGATTAAAAAAACACAAGCTATGACTGTCTATAGAGCATTAGATAGTTTAATAGGTGAAGAGAGAATTCATAAATCTAATCAAACAAAAACCTATATTTTGTGTAATCATAGACATGAAGATAATCATAATACTGCAATAGCTATTTGTAAAAAATGTGGTGACACTGAAGAACTTAAATCAAATATCTTTTTAGATTTCTTTAAAAAAAATAATATTAAAAAGTACGATTTTAGTACTTTTAAAATGGAGGTTTTAACAACTTGTAAGGATTGTAATTAATGAAGAAAATAACAATATTATCAATAACAGCGTATATATTTGGTTTTACATATCTTCATGCTGCAGAAGGTCATTCTCATGATTTACCTGAATTTCTTCATTTTTTAGAAGAACTAGTTGAAGAACATGAAATTTTAAGAGGTTTTGTTTTTGGTTTTATTCATACTTTAATTCCATTAATAGGTTTTTACTCAGGATGGAGTATTAACCGTTTTTTAAAAGTTATTTCAAATGGAGCAATAGCAGGAATAGTTGGAATAGTTTTAGCTCATATTATAGCTGACTTTATTGCAGCATTAGCTGATCCAAATCTTAAAAGTGCAGCATATGGAATTGTTCTTGGTGGGTTTTTACCTTTGTTAGCTGTACCTTTTTTAGAAAAATATGTAACAAAAAGTCAGTATCACACTGTTGTAGGTGATCATGAAGATCTAAAAAAAGATTTGAAAACCAAACATAAATAAAATATCTAATAGGGGAATGAGTACAATTCCCCTAACATTAGATGAAATTTTTGATTTAGCAAAAAAAACATTACTTGCTAATGGATGTGACGATGAGACTGCAAGTATTTTATCTGACCTGATAAGAAATGCAGAAAGAGATGGTTCAGTTTCTCATGGATTATTTAGATTACCTGCTTATGTTTCAGGTTTAAAAAGTGGTAAGATTAATGGAAAAGGTAAACCTGAAGTTAAAAAGATTTCTCCATCAGTAATTAAAGTCCAAGGTAATAATTGTTTAGCACCAGTGATACTTAGCAAAGGTTTACCTGAATTAGCTAAAGCTGCAAAAGAAAATGGTGTTGCTGTTTTAGCTATAAATAATTCTCATCATATGGCTGCTATGTGGCCAGAAACAGAAAAATTAGCAGAAGAAGGTTTGGTTGCATTTGCTTGTACATCATACAAGCCAGCAGTAGCTCCTGCAGGGGCTATAAAACCTTTATTTGGAACAAACCCAATTTCATTTGCATGGCCTAGACCAGGAAGTACTCCTGTTGTTTATGATATGGCAACGGCATCAATGGCAATGGGTGAAGTTCAGGTTGCTAAAAGAGAAGGGCACAAAGTTCCACTTGGAACAGGTCTTACAAAAGATGGTAAAGAAACAACTGATCCAGGTGAGATAGCTGATGGTGGTGTATTATTACCTTTTGGTGGATACAAAGGTTCAGCAATAGCAATGATGGTTGAATTGTTGGCAGGTGCTTTAGTAGGTGATAATTTTAGTTATGAAACTGCTTTAAAAGATAATAATGATGGGGGACCTCCAAGCGGTGGTGAGTTCATTTTAGCTATTTGTCCAGATAAAACAGCAGGTACAAGTTGGCAAACCCATGCTGATGAATTTTTTGATAAAATGAAATCAATGGGTGACGTAAGATTACCTGGTGAGAGAAGACATAAAAATAGACTTGATAAGGGACCAAGGAATATTAACGAAGAGTTGGTTAATAAAATAAAATCTTTAAGCTAATTTAATTTCTATTGGTGTGTGATCAGAGGGTTTTTCTCTTCCACGAGGGTCTTTATTAATATTTATCTCTTTAACAGTATCAATTATAGAATTTGAAACTAAGAAATGGTCAATTCTCATACCATTATTTTTTTGCCATGCACCTCTCATGTAGTCCCAGAATGTGTATCCTTCTTTATCTTCATTAAAATGTCTGTAAACATCACTAAAACCTAGATTAAGCATTTCTCTAAATTTCTTCCTTATTTCAAGCCGATACAATGCATCATCTTCAAAACTCTTAACATTATAAACATCTTCAGCTGCAGGAATAACATTAAAATCACCAGCAAGTATTATATTAGAGTTTTTTTTAGAAAGTGTTTTTAATTGTTTGATTAGTTGATCCATCCAATTTTTTTTATAATCATATTTTTCAGTATCAACAGGATTTCCATTTGGAGTATAAATATTTATTAATTGAATATTTTTCTTTTTGTGTTCAATTTCAGCAGAAATTATTCTTGATTGTTTTAGTTTATCCTTAATTAAATCTATTCTTACATTATTTAATTTTTTCTTAGATATAATTGCAACACCATTATAACTTTTTTGACCAAATACATGACTTTCATAATCCATAGCTGAAAAATCATCATAAGGAAAATTAACATCTTCAGTTTTGATTTCCTGCATCATTAAAACGTCAGGTTTATATTTTAATAAATAACTTTTGATATTTTCAATTCTAGCTCTAACAGAATTAACATTCCATGATGAAATTATCATTAAAGAGAAAAAGAAACCCCACAACCGCATGAAGATTTGGTTTGTGGATTTGATATTTTAAAAGACTCACCAATTAATTCAGATACATAATCTACTTGAGAACCTTTTAACAAATCAGCCGATGTTTTATCGATTAAAATATTTTCATAGTTTAAATCATCATCATTTTTCGATTGTTCAAATGTAAATTCATATTGAAATCCTGAGCATCCACCACCCTTAATAGCGATTCTAAAAAAAGAACCTTTATCTTTTTTAGACAATAAATTTCCTATCTGTTTTAGAGCATTATCTGTAAATTTAATTTCTTTAATCATGATTGAACACTGATAATACTAATATAATACTTAATTATTTAAATTAAAGGATGAAAAAACATTTAAAGTTAGGCTTATTTAAAAGTAATGGGAGGCTTAATAGTGAGGCTATTTCTAAATATAGATCACCGTTTCAAAGAGATAGAGATAGAATAATTCACAGCGCCTCATTTCGTCGTCTTAAACATAAAACACAAGTTTTTGTTAATACAGAAGGGGATCATTTTAGAACTAGAATTACCCATTCAATTGAAGTTGCTCAAATAGCTAGATCAATTGCAAAATATTTAAATTTGAATGAAGATCTAACAGAAACATTAAGTCTAGCTCATGATTTGGGTCATACACCATTTGGTCATGCAGGTGAACATGCTTTAGATGAATGTATGAAAGAGTATGGTGGATTTGATCATAATCTTCAAACCTTAAGGATTGTTATGTTCTTGGAAAACAAATACTTCAAATTTAATGGACTTAATTTGTCCATAGAAACATTAGAGGGTCTCTTAAAACATAATGGACCAGTTGTGGACACTGTTTTAGTTAACAAGTTAATTGGCATTAAAACTTTTAAAAATAAGATTGATTTTAATACATATCCATCTTTAGAAGCTCAAATTTCTGCCATATCAGATGATATAGCTTACAATAATCATGATATTCAAGATGGTATCAATGCTAACTTATTCAAACTAGAAGAGCTTGTGGAGATAGATTTTTTTAAATCAATTTATCTTAAATATAAAAATAAAATTAATAAAAAAAATTATAAAATAGCAACTTATCAAATTATCAGAGACTCAATTGATATAATGATAAGAGATTTATTAACAAACACTCAAAAGAATTTGAAAAATCTTAAAATAAAAACAATTAATGATATAGCCAAGTCAGATCAATTAATAGTTTGTTTTTCGAATAAAATTCAAAACTCAGAAATAGAAATCAAATCTTTTTTAAGATTAAGAATGTACAATAACAAGCTAGTATTAAGAAAGAATCAAAGAGGAAAATTTATTATTAAAAAATTATTTGCTATAATTAAATCAAATCCAAGAAAATTTCTTACAAAAGATCAATTGACTAAAGATAAATTTAGAGCTATTTCAGATTTTATTTCAGGTATGACGGATCGTTATGCTATTAACCTATATAACAATTTTAAATGAACATTTTTGAATTATATTTAGATAAAATTAAGTCAATTATTGTCAACCTTAGCAAAGAGCGGAAAATTATTATTCCTGAAACTTTCAATGGAATAAATTCAGAAATACCACCTACAAAGTTTGATTGTGACATATCTACAAATGTTGCAATGGTACTTTCAAAATTAAATAAAAAATCTCCTATGGATCTAGCAGAGATAATATCACCCGTTATTAAAGAAAATGACCCTCTAATTCAAACTATCACTATTGTTAAGCCGGGTTTTATTAATATCAAGTTTAAACCTATTTTTTGGTCTAATTTTATTAAAGAAATTATTTTAAATGCAAAAAGTTTTGGAATTAATGAAAAACAAAAAAAACTTAATTATTTGGTTGAGTTTGTATCTGCTAACCCAACAGGTCCATTACATGTAGGTCATTGTCGAGGTGCAATATTAGGTGATGTAATTTCTAATGTTTTACTTTTTAATAATCACAAAGTTACCAAAGAATATTATGTTAATGATTATGGAAATCAGATTATTAATTTTACTAAATCTGTTTATTTTAGAATTCGTGAAGTAAAATTTGGTGAAATTTTCCCAAATGATAATCCAGACTTATATCCAGGTGATTATCTAATTGATTTTGCAAATAATATTATCAATTCTAATACTGATCTTAACTATGATACGTATGAAGATATAAGTGAAAAATTAACTGCTTTATCAATTGAACAAGCTTTACTTTTAATTAAAAGAAATCTTAAAAGTCTCGGTATTAATCATGATAGTTTTGTAAGTGAGAAAAAAATAGTTCTAAACAAAGAAGTTGAAAGCGTTGTCAGTTTTTTAGAAACTAATAATTTTGTATATAAAGGTAAAATTAAAGCACCAGCTGGTGAAGATAATAAGAATTGGGTCGAAAGAGAACAATTGTTATTTAAATCAACAGATTTTGGTGACGATAAAGATAGAGCTTTACAGAAATCTGATGGTTCATGGACTTATTTTGCAAGTGATGTTGCTTATCATAAAAATAAAGTTGATCGTAAATTTGATTATCTAATCAACATTCTTGGAGCTGATCATGCGGGATATATAAAAAGAATTTCATCATCTGTAGATGCTCTTTCTGGCACAAAAAATAAATTAATTTGTAAAATTAGTCAGCTTGTAAAGTTAATTAAAGATAACAAACCTTTTAAAATGTCCAAAAGAAAAGGTGACTACATTACAGTAGATGATTTAATAGAAGAGGTTGGTAAAGATGCGACTAGATTTATAATGCTTAATAGAAGCAGTGATGTCGAGTTAGACTTTGATTTTGATGCTGTAAAAGATAAATCTAAAGAAAATCCACTTTATTATGTTCAATATTGTTACGCAAGAATTTCATCTGTATTTAGACATTTAGACAAAGATCTGAATTCTGATGTAAAAATAGATAATTATAATTTTGAATACACAGAGGATGAAATTAAAATCTTAAAAAAAATTTCTGAATGGCCAAAATGTATTGATACCTCTAGTACTAAACTTGAGCCACACCGTATCCCAATTTATCTGTATGAATTAGCGTCCGAATTTCATTCATATTGGAATCTTGGCAAACAAAATCCAGAAAAAAGATTTATCAATGATCAAAAAAATATTTCAGATTCAAAACTAGTTTTCTTAAAATCAATTTCTAACGTTATCAAATCTGGTATGAATATTGTTGGTGTTGATACTCCAGAGAAAATGTAATGCTTAAAGAAATTAAATATTTAATATTTATAGTGATTATTACGTTATTTATTTTCTTTATTGGAAAGTATTATTTTTCAGATGAAAATATTAAAAAATCTTACAGATCATACAAAAATATTAATGAAAAAATTAAAATTTATTCAAAAGAATTACCTATTTTAGAAAATGATACCAAGGATGTAATTGAATATGTAAAACAAACTAATGGAAAAAAGAAAAAAAAGTTTAATTTCTGGAAACTTTTAGAAAATGATTAAAAATAGAAAATCGTTTATTGTAGGTATAAAATCTCTTAAATTATCTAACAACGAAAAAATTTTTTTAACAACTCATAAACCATGGGGTGTCATATTATTTTCAAGAAATATTAAATCAATTAAACAAACAAAAACTTTAACTGATAGTATTAAAAAAATTTTTAAAGATAATAATTACCCCATATTAATTGACCAAGAGGGGGGCAGAGTTAATAGGCTAAAAAATATTATTTCATTTGATAACTTGACATCTGAATTTTTTGGAGATCTTTATGAAAATGACAAGATGAAATTTGATATTATCTATAAATTATTTGTTGATAAGACATGTTATTTATTAAAGCTGATAGGGGCAAATATTAATACAGTACCAGTTTTAGACATCAGGGTAAAAGGTGCTAGCAATATTATTGGAGATCGATCTTTTTCTAAAAATAAAAAAATAATCTCAAAAATAGGTGATTTATGTATAAAATTATTTCATGAAAATTCTATCGGTACTGTTATTAAACATATTCCAGGACATGGTTTAGCTAATGTTGATAGTCATAATTATACACCGATTATTAAAAAATCCCTTAAATACTTAGATAAGAATGATTTTTGTACCTTTAAAGAGAAAAATAGTTTCTTTGCTATGACAGGTCACGTCATTTATCAAAGTATAGATAAAGTGAACACAGTTACGCATTCTAGAGAAATGATTAAATATATTAGAAATAATATTGGGTTTAAAAATATTCTAATTTCAGACGATCTATCAATGAAAAGTTTAAAAGATGATATGAAGGGGAACACTACTAAAGCATTCAAAGCAGGGTGTGATATAGCACTTCATTGTAATGGTAATATCAATGAAATGAAGATTGTTGCAAATAACTCACCCTTGATAAGTAAGTTTATAATTAAAAAAACATCACAATTTTATAAGATTTTAAGATAATATTTCAATATGTCTGAGTCTGATTCTGTTTTATTTAATGTTGATATAAATAATTATAATGGTCCCCTGGATGTGCTCTTAGATTTAGCCAAGGCACAAAAAGTTGATTTAGAGGAAATTTCGATCACTAAATTAGCAGATCAATTTCATGAATATATTACTCAAGAAAAAGATTTAAATTTAGAAATCGCTTCAGAATATTTGTTAATGGCAACTTGGCTTGCTTATTTAAAGTCAAAACTATTATTACCAGGAACACCAGATGAAGAATTTAAAGTTCAAGAAGTTGCTGATAAATTAAAATTACAATTAAAAAAATTAGAACTTATTAGATTACTTTCTGATCAAATGCTCAAAAGAAAGAGACTAGGTAGAGAAATAAGAGCTCGTGGAATTAAAGGTAATATTAGATCAATTTATAGCTCGGAATATAATTTAACTATGTTTGAATTACTGAAATCTTACTCATCAATAATAATGACAAAAGATTTTCAAAGAATTAATATTCCTAAGTTACCAGTTTTTACAACTGAAGATGGTATTAAAACAATCAGAGAATTTTTTGGTAAATTAATGGATTGGAAAAATATTAATGACCTAATACCCGCTGGTTTTAAAAGGGGATCAAAATATAAAAGAACAGGTAAAGCAGGAATTTTTGCTGGCTCATTAGAGTTGGTAAAAGAAGGTAATTTAACAATTAAACAAGAAAACTTATATGATGATATTTATGTTAAGGAAGTAAATGATTAAAAAAGAAAAAATTTCTAAAGATAATATTGTTAATTTTCCATCTAAATTAACTGAAATTGAAAAAGAAATAGAAGCTGTAATTTTTGCTGCTGCTGAACCTTTGGATGTTGATACCATTGAAAGCAAAATCTCAAAAAAATCTAATGTCGCAAAATCTTTAGAAAAATTGCAACTAGAATATTCAAATCGAGGTATTAATTTAGTCTGTATAAAAGATAAATGGTCATTTAGAACTTCTCCAAAACTTTCAGGATTAATGTCTCAAGAAAAAACTGTTGAAAAAAAATTATCTAGAGCAGCTGTAGAGACACTTGCTATCATAGTATACCACCAACCTGTAACCAGAGCTGAAATAGAAGAGATTAGAGGGGTTGCTTTTGGAACCAATACGTTGGAAATTTTAATGGAACTCGATTGGGTAAAACCTGCTGGCCGAAAAGACGTCCCTGGTAGACCAATCCAATATGCAACAACAGATGAATTCCTGAGCCATTTTAATCTTCATAAATTGTCAGATTTACCTACTGTAGATGAATTGGGTGCAGCTGGATTAATTGATAGTTCAAGTGTTGATAATGATATTTTTGGTACTGGTAAATTTTTTAAAGAAAAACAAGAAGAGAAAAAAGAAGATATCTACTCAAATATAGATGAGATGCTTAATAGCACCCTCGATAGTGAAGAAAAAGATTAATAAAAAAGTAACTTTTAAATTTTACTTAAAAGAGTTATAAGTTTTTATGAGCATAGGAATTTGGCAAATAGCAATTGTTGTAATATTAGTGGTTTTACTATTTGGACGTGGGAAAATATCTAGTTTAATGGGAGACGTTGCTAAAGGTATTAAAAGTTTCAAAAAAGGTATGGCGTCAGATGTTACTGACGATGTAGAGCCAAAAAATATTTCCGACGAAAACAAAGACTCAAATAACAAAGATTAAATCACATGCCTACTATTGGTTGGTTTGAGATATTAATTGTTGTTGCTGTTGCAATTATAGTTCTTGGCCCCAAAGATTTTCCTGTAATGTTAAAGAAAGCTGGTTCATGGATAGGCACAGCCAAAAGATATGTCAATAACATTCAAAATGAAGTTTCTAATATTGATGTAGATATTGATGATGAAAAAAAAAATGAGATAAAAAAAGAAAATAAAGATAATGAATAACGATGAAAATGAAGGTGGTTTTGTAAGTCACTTAACAGAATTAAGAAAAAGACTTATTCATAGTTTTATATTTCTTTTTATTTTTTTTATTGGTTGTTATTTTTTTGCAGAACATATTTATGGTTTTTTAGTGGATCCATTTGCAAAGGCTGTTAAAGATGATGGCTCTAGTAGAAGACTAATTTTTACTGCTTTACAAGAAACATTTTTAACATACTTAAAAGTTTCTTTCTTTACTGCTTTTTTTGTTACCTGCCCATTTATATTAATGCAAATATGGAAATTTATTGCTCCTGGATTATATAAGCATGAAAAAATTGCCATAATTCCTTATTTAATTCTTACTCCAATTCTTTTTTTTCTAGGCGGTATGCTTGTGTATTATTTAATAATGCCCCTAGCGATTAAATTTTTTTTATCATTTGAAAGTACTGGTCTTTCAACAAGTCTTCCCATTCAACTTGAAGCTAAAGTAAATGAATACTTATCTTTAGTAATGAAGTTAATTTTTGCATTTGGTATCAGTTTTCAGTTACCTGTAGTTCTAAGTTTATTAGCAAGGGTAGGGATTGTTGATAGCAAATTCTTAAGAGAGAGAAGAAAATATGTTGTTGTAATTATTTTTGCTGCAGCAGCTTTATTAACACCACCAGATCCAATAACACAAATCGGTTTAGCTATTCCATTATTAATTTTATATGAATTATCAATATTTTCGGTAAAATTTATAGAAAATAAAAATTTAAAAAATAAAGATGCATAATTTAAAGGAAATAAGAAAAAACTTTTCTGAATTTGCTAAATCATTAGAAAAAAGATCAGTTAACGTTGATTTTACCAATCTAGAAAAGTTAGATGAATTAAATAGAGAATTAATACAAAAAAAAGAGTCTTTAGAAAATGAAAAAAAAGAAATTTCAAAATCTAAAGATGAGAGTTTATTTAAAAAATCTAAAGAAATTTCTATTGAATTAGAAAAAATTTCTGAAAATCAAAAAAATACAAAGGGAAAACTAGATGAAATTTTATCCAATATTCCAAATATACCAAATTCAGATGTTCCAGATGGAAAAGATGAAAATGATAATATTGAAGTTTTAAAATCTGGAAAAATAACTGAATTTGATTTTAAACCTAAGTCTCATTATGAATTAGGTGAAAATTTACGAATGCTTGATTTTGATCTTGCAACTAAAACTACAGGCTCAAGGTTTGTTTTTGTTAAGGATAAATTGGCATTACTAGAGAGAGCTTTATCAAATTTTATGCTTGATACACATGTTACTCAAAATAAATATCAAGAAATTTCACCACCATTAATTGCTTCTGACAATACAATGTTTGGTACAGGTCAACTACCAAAGTTTGAAAATGATCAATTTGAGATTAAATTTGACGAAGGTTCTGATAGAAAATTTTTAATTCCTACAGCAGAAGTTATTTTAACAAATATAGTTAAAGATCAAATATTGGATCGTAACAACCTTCCATTAAGATATGTTGCTTCAACCCCATGTTTTAGAAAAGAAGCTGGTAGCTATGGGAAAGATACAAAAGGTATGATTAGACAACATCAATTTTATAAAGTTGAGATGGTTAGTATTGTTGAAAAAGAAAATTGTTTAGAAGAACTTGAGAGAATGACTAATTGTGCAACAGATATTTTGGATAAATTAGAATTACCTTATAGAAAAGTTATTTTATGCACCGGTGATATGGGTTTTTCTGCAGAAAAAACTTATGACATTGAAGTATGGCTTCCTTCAGAAAATAAATATCGTGAAATTTCATCTTGCTCATCATGCTCAACATTCCAAGCACAGAGAATGAAAACTCGTTATAAAAATGAAAAAAAAGAAACAGTTTTTGTGGGAACATTGAACGGAAGCGGTTTAGCTATTGGTAGAACATTGATCGCCGTTTTAGAAAACTATCAACAAAAAGATGGATCTATAATAGTGCCAAAGGTTCTAAGACCTTATATGAATAATTTAGAATTAATTTTGGTCAAATAGAGTTGTTTTCGACATTAAGATAGTATAATAATTCACATAATTTATAAGGAGATTTATGGAAGGCTCAGGAATAGGACAATTTATACCATTAATTTTAATTTTTGTTATTTTTTATTTTTTCTTAATAAGACCTCAACAAAAAAAAGTTAAAGAGCATAAGGCGATGGTAGAAAATTTAAAAAGAGGAGATAAAGTAATCACCTCTGGTGGTATCACTGGTACAGTTGAGAGATTAATTGATAATGATAAAGTTGAAGTAGAAATAGCTGATAATGTTAAAGTAGAAATTGTAAAAGCTACTGGTATCCAAGGGCTGCTAAATGTTGCTCAAGAAGTAAAAAAATAATTAATTTTTAAATTAAGTGCTTTATTTTTCAAAGTTACGTATTTTATTTATAAGTCTATTTTCACTTTTATTTATTTTAATTGCCTCATCAAATTTGTTTAAAGTAGATGAAGGTTTTTTTGATAAAAAAATTAATCTAGGACTTGATTTACAAGGTGGGTCTTATCTTTTATTAGAAATTGATAATGATCCAGTTATAGAGCAAAAATTACAAAATTTAACATCCACTATTAGAAATTATTTCAAAGATAAAGATATTAAGATTAATAATATTAAAATTGATAAACAAAATATTTTCTTTAATGTTTTGGATCAAAATAAAAAAATCATTATTGATACATTTGAGGATGAAAATAGTGATATTAACCCTTATTACCCAACATTTAAATCACATCAATTAATACTCGAGGATACTGGTCTTAACTTTAAAGTCAGTTTTTCTAAACAAGGATTGATTGCTCTTAAAACATCATCTCAAGACCAAGCAATAGAAATTGTAAGACGAAGAATTGACGAAGTTGGTACTAATGAGCCCAATATATTAAAAAGAGGTAACAACAGAATTTTAGTTGAATTACCAGGATTAGATGACCCTATGAGAGTTAAATCACTTTTGGGTAAAACTGCTAATTTAACATTCAGATTTGTAACAAATGATAATAATGACAGATTTGGAGTAGATAAATTAAAATTTGAAGATGGTTTAGATGAAGCAACTGTTAGTAAAAGAATTATAATAAGTGGTGATAATCTTTTAGATGCCCAACCAAAGATGGATGCCCAAACTAATCAAACAATAGTTTCTTTTTCTTTAGATAGAGTAGGTGCTAAAAGATTTGGTAAGGCTACATCAACAGGTATAGGTAAACAACTTGCTATTGTATTAGATGGTAAAATTATAAGTGCACCAGTGATTAGAGACACTATTGCTAGTGGCTCTGGACAAATTAGTGGTGGTTTTACATTTCAGTCAGCAACAGATTTAGCTTTATTGTTAAGATCTGGAGCATTGCCAGCCCCACTAAATATTATTGAAGAAAGAACTGTTGGTCCTGATTTAGGACAAGATTCTATAAATGCTGGAATGATAGCATTAGCCATAGGTTTTCTTTTGGTTATAATTTTTATGTTCGTAAAGTATCGAATATTTGGGTTAATAACTAATGTTACATTGATTATAAATTTATTTATTCTTTTAGGAATATTAACTCTTTTTGAGGCTACATTAACTTTACCTGGAATAGCTGGTATTATTTTAACAGTGGGTATGGCTGTTGATGCCAATGTTTTAATTTTTGAGAGAATTAAAGAAGAATTAAAAGATGAAAAGAATAATATTATAGCCTTTGATAGTGGTTACACAAAATCAAGAACTGCAATTATCGATGCTAATATTACAACTTTGTTAGCAGCTATTATTCTTTTCTTTATGGGATCTGGCCCAGTGAAAGGTTTTTCTGTAACTCTTGGAGTTGGAATTTTTACAACATTATTTTCCGTTTATTTTATAGCAAGATTATTTACTAGCATCTACGTATCTAAAAATAGAAATAAGGAGAAATTAATTTAATGATCGCTTTTAATAAATATTATAATCATTTTAATGTTGTTTCTACATTTTTAATAGTTGCTTCATTAATATTGTTAGTTTTTAAAGGTTTAAATTTCGGTATCGATTTTAAAGGTGGAACTTTAATTGAACTTAGATCTACTGATACAAAAATCAGTGTAAGTTCTTTACGAGATAAATTTAGTCAAATGAATCTAGGAGATGTTTCTGTTAAAAAATTTGGCAATGATACTGATTATCTAATTAAATTTGAAAATAAAGACAATAAAAAGAATATTATTGAGGAAATTAAATCAAACTTAGATAAATCATTTGGAAATAACTTTAATTTTAGAAGAGTTGAAAATGTTGGCCCTAAAGTTAGTGCAGAATTACTAAAATCTGGAGTGATTGCTATATCCTTGTCTCTTGCAATAATGCTTTTTTATATTTGGATAAGATTTGAGTGGCAATTTAGCCTAGGAGCTATTTTAGCCCTATTTCACGATGTTATAGTAACACTAGGTGTTTTTTCTTTATTTAGTCTTGAAATTAATCTTTCAATTATTGCTGCTGTCTTAACTATTGTTGGTTACTCTATGAATGACACTGTTGTTATATTTGACCGTGTCAGAGAAAATCTTAGAAAATATGCTGATATAAAGATTTATGAACTTACAAATATTTCAATAAATGAAACTTTATCGAGAACGATAATAACATCAGCCACGACATTACTTGCTTTATCAGCTATATATTTGTTTGGTGGTGAAATTTTAAAAGGTTTTTCTCTAGCAATGATATTGGGTGTTATTTTTGGAACCTATTCTTCAATATATATAGCAAATACTGTGTTGGTCAGATTAAAAGTTTCTCAAAAAACAGTCTTAAGAGAAGACAAAGAATAATAATTTAAAATTTTAATAAAGATTTTGAGCTGCTACCATTGTAAGTAACATCGGTATAGAAAGTAATGTATTAGTTCTTGAAAATAACATCGCAGTTTTAGCAGATTTAGCTTTTAAATCTGGGTCACATTCAACTATTCCCAAAGCTCTTTTTTGATTAGGCCAGATAACAAACCAAACATTAAATGCCATAATAACACCAAGCCACATCCCGATACCTATTGCTGTATGTTTTGGAATTCCTGAGCCAATACTTAATGTCATAGCATCGTGTAAATAACCATTTAAGTAAGCAACAATGAAACCAGACAAAATTGTTAATGCTGCAGCCCATCTAAAATAAAATAACGCAGCAGGTGCAATTACTTTTCCAATAGCAGGTTTTTGCTCATCAGGAATTTTACCCATATTTGGAATTTGTACAAAATTGAAATACCACAACAAACCAATCCACATGGTAGCAACTACGACATGAGTAAATCTAGCCAGCCAACTCCAAAATAAAGTATCAAAAGCAAACCCCTCATTTAAATAAAATAATCCTAAAAATAATAATATCGCTAAAGCTAACGATGCGTGAATTGTTTTTGATAATGATGATAATAAATTACTCATGATTCTTAAAGTTTATACACTAAATTGATGATAATTTTAACATTATTTAATTTTTTAATTTAATAAATTCTTTAAAAATTGACCAGTATAACTGCCTGATACTTTACAAACTTCTTCAGGTTTTCCTTCTGCGATAATATTACCACCCTTAACACCTCCTTCAGGTCCCATATCAACAATATAATCAGCTGTTTTTATCACATCTAAATTGTGTTCAATGACAACAACAGTATTTCCAAGTTTAACAAATGTATGAAGTATTTCTAATAATTTTTTAATATCATGTTGGTGAAGTCCTGTTGTAGGTTCATCTAATATATACATTGTTCTACCAGTTGATCTTTTTGATAATTCTTTAGCTAATTTAATTCTTTGAGCTTCACCACCAGATAGTGTTGTGGCCTGTTGTCCTATTTTAATATAACCTAAACCTACTTTTTTAAGAGTAAGTAGTTTAGTTTTAATATTTGATATATTTTCAAAATATTCACATCCTTCATCAACAGACATATTTAAAACATCAGCAATACTTTTGTCTTTAAATTTTATTTCAAGTGTTTCTCTATTGTATCTGGTACCTTTACACTCATCACATTGAATATAGACATCTGGTAAAAAATGCATTTCATAAGTAATAACACCATCACCTTCACATACCTCACATCTTCCACCCTTTACATTAAACGAAAACCTACCAGGTTTATAACCTCTAGTTTTAGACTCGGGTAAGCTTGTAAACCAATCTCTGATCGGTCCAAACGCTCCTGTATATGTTGCAGGATTTGATCTCGGAGTTCTTCCAATAGGTGATTGATCAATGTCAATAATCTTATCAATTAATTCGACACCTTTATAACTTTTAAAAGCTTTTGGAGCTTTTCTAGCTTTACTATTCAAAGTTAAATTTAGTGCGTGATATAACGTTTGTAATATTAGAGTTGATTTTCCACTACCAGAAACACCAGTAATACATGTAAAACTTCCAGTAGGAATTTTAAGATTTACATTATTAAGATTATTTCCGCTAGCACCACTAATTTCAACAAATCTACCATTTTTTGCTAGCCTTCGAGTTTTAGGAATTTCTATTGACTTTTTATTAGATAAATATTGACCTGTAATACTATTCTTATCTTTTTTGATTTGATCAAATGTACCTTGTGAAGTAATTTGACCTCCATTGGTACCTGCTTGTGGCCCCATATCTATTATATGGTCTGCATTCTCCATAGTCTCTGTATCATGCTCAACAACAATAACTGTATTCCCTAAATCCCTTAATCTTTTTAGTGCATTAATAAGTTTAACATTGTCTTTTTGATGCAATCCTATTGATGGTTCATCTAAAACATATAAAACACCTGTTAACCCAGAACCAATTTGAGAAGCTAATCTAATTCTTTGTGCCTCACCACCTGATAAAGTTCCTGACTCTCTAGATAATGTCAAATAGTCCAATCCAACATTAAGTAAAAAATTAAGTCTTTCATTAATTTCTTTTAATACATGTTCTGCAATTTTGAATTGTCTTTTATCTAGGTTTTTTTCTAAATTTTTAAACCATTCTGCTGAGTCTAAGATCGATTTTTTGGTAACTTCACTAATGTTGTGGTTATCAATTTTAACACATAAAGCCTCTTCTTTTAATCTATCGCCGTTACATCCTTCACAAGCAGAATCTGACTGATATTCAGCAATAGCTTCTCTTTTCCATTCACTATCAGACTCTAAAAATCTTCTTTCAAGATTATTGATTACGCCTTCAAAAGTTTTTTTATGCGAATATTTTTCATAACCATCATCATAATTAAATTTAATTTCTTCTTCATCTGAACCATATAAAATTACATCTTTAATTTTTTTTGGAAGTTTTTTCCATTTATCATCTAAAGAAAAATCATAATGTTTAGCAATAGAAGCTAATGTTTGAGCATAATATAGTGTAGTTGATTTTGCCCACGGTTCTATCGCTCCATCTGCTATACTTTTTCTTTCATCTGGTATCACTAAATTAGGATCTACATTTAACTTTATTCCTATTCCCTCACATTCTTCACAGGCTCCATAAGGACTATTAAATGAAAAAAGCCTTGGTTCAATTTCTTCAATGGTAAAACCACTTTCGGGACAAGCAAATTTAGTTGAGTAAATTAATTTTTCTATTTTTCTAAATTTTTGGGGTAAGGTTTCATCTTCATATTCAACAAAAACTAAACCATTTGATAAATTAACAGCTGTTTCAACGCTTTCTGCTAATCTATTACCCAATTTTGAATTGAGAACAATCCTATCAACAAGAACTGAAATGTCGTGTTTAAGTTTTTTATCTAAATTAGGTGATTTTTCAATATCATATAAAACATTATCTATTTTAATTTTTCTAAATCCTCTTCTTTTGTAACTAAGAATATCTTTTCTATATTCGCCCTTACGGCCTCTAACAACTGGTGCATAAATATATATGGTAGATTTTTTTGGTAACTTTTTGACCAAATCAACAATTTGAGTAATTGTTTGAGAACTAATAGGTTTACCTGTAAATGGTGAGTAGGGTATACCGGCTCTTGCAAAAAGTACGCGCATATAATCATAAATTTCTGTCACTGTTGCAACAGTTGACCGAGGATTTTTTGATGTATTTTTTTGTTCAATTGCAATAGCCGGGCTCAATCCTTCAATTAAATCAACATTAGGTTTTTTCATTTTGTCTAAGAATTGTCTTGCATAAGCAGACAAACTTTCAACGTATCTTCTTTGACCTTCAGCATAGATAGTATCAAAGGCTAATGATGATTTTCCTGAACCTGAAAGTCCGGTTATAACAACAAATTGATCCTTAGGAATTTCAACAGAAATATTCTTCAGATTATGTTCTTTAGCACCCTTAATAACTATCTTTTTGATCATAATTTTTGTTGCTTTGAATTAATAAAATTAATATCCAGAATAAATTGTGATATAAAACTAATTAATTAATTAAACAAATATTAAAATATTATGGCTGGAAGTTTAAATAAAGTATTATTAATTGGTCGTTTGGGCGCAGACCCTGAGATCAAACAAATGGTGAATGGTAAAAGTGTAGCGAGACTCAGTTTGGCTACAAGCCAATCCTGGAAAGATAAAAGTACTGGTGAAAAAAAAGAAAAAACTGAATGGCACCGTGTAGTTGTATTTAATGAAGGTCTTGTTAACGTAATTCAACAATATCTTAAAAAGGGTGCTCAAATATACGTCGAAGGTCAGTTAACTACTAGAAAATGGAAAGACGAACAATCTGGACAAGACAAGTATTCAACTGAAATAGTTCTTCAAGGGTATAACTCAACACTAACTATGCTTGGTGGTGGAAACACTGGTGGTGGAATTCAAAACGACACAACTCAACAAAATAATAATGGTGAGGATTCTTCACAAGTGTCAAATGATATGGACGACGAAATTCCATTTTAATACCTATGCAAAAAACTGAAGCTCCAAATGACAATAATATTAAACTAATCTCTATGCATGATGAGATGAGCTCATCTTATCTTTCATATGCAATGAGTGTTATTGTTAGTAGAGCACTTCCCGATATTAGAGATGGTTTAAAACCAGTGCACAGAAGAATTTTATACGCCATGTATAAAGGTGGTTATGATTGGTCAAAACAATTTAGAAAATCAGCAAGAATAGTTGGGGATGTAATTGGTAAATATCACCCCCATGGTGATCAGTCTGTCTATGATGCTTTAGTAAGAATGGTTCAAGATTTTTCTATGAGTTTGCCTTTAGTTCAAGGACAAGGAAACTTTGGTTCAATTGATGGTGATCCTGCAGCTGCAATGAGATACACGGAAACCAGATTAGCAAAAGTTGCTCAATTTCTTATTGATGACATTGAAAAAAATACAGTTTCTTACAAAAGTAATTATGATGAAACTGAAAAAGAACCAACTGTTTTACCGGCACAATATCCTAACCTTTTAGTTAATGGTGCAGGCGGTATTGCTGTTGGTATGGCTACAAGCATTCCTCCACATAATCTAGGTGAAATTATAGATGGAACATTAGCTTTGATAGAAAATAAAGATATTAAGATTAAAGAATTAATGAAACACATACCTGGTCCTGATTTTCCAACTGGAGGTGTCATTATTGGTAAAGATATTATTAAACAGGGATATAATAATGGAAGAGGGTCTTTTAAAATAAGAGGTGAAGTTTCATCAGAAACATTAAAAAATGGCAGAGAAAGACTGGTAATTACTTCTATTCCATATCAAGTAAATAAATCTGTTTTAAATGAAAGAATTGCCCAACTCGTAAGAGAGAAAAAAATTGAAGGAATTAAAGACATCAGAGACGAGTCTAATAGAGAAGGAATAAGAGTAGCTATAGATTTAAGAAATGGTGTTGAACCTGAAACAATTAAAAGACAACTTTATAAGAATACTCAAATAGAAAGTTCTTTTGGTTTTAATACTTTAGCAATTGTCGAGGGCAAACCTAAGACATGCAATTTAAAAGATTTTTTATCAAATTTTTTATCTTTTAGAGAAGATGTTGTAATTAAAAAAACTAAATTTGATCTTCAAAAAGCAGAAGAAAGAGCACATATTTTAATTGGTTTATCTGTATCAGTAGAAAATTTAGATAAAATTATAAAGATAATTAGATCATCTAAAACACCTGATGATGCTAAACAAGCTATATTAAAAACTAAGTGGAAAATTAATAAATCTCAAAAATTAATCTCCCTAGTTGAAGGTAAAAAAAGTAAAAATGTATATTCACTTTCAGAACCACAAGTACTGGCTATTTTAGAGCTAAGACTACAAAAATTAACTGCTCTTGGAATTAATGAAATAGAAGTTGAAATTAAAAAACTTGCAGAATTAATCGCAAAATATAAGAAAATTATATCTTCAAAAAAAGAACTATTAAAAGTTATTAGTGGAGAGCTTAAAAATATTAGAGAAAAATTTTCTGTACCAAGAAGAACTAAAATTATTGATGCAGTTTTAAACTATGACATTGAAGAAACAATTCAAAAGCAATCAGTAATAATTACAGTTACACTACAAGGTTATATTAAAAGAGGCTCTTTAGATGGTGTTAAACAACAAAAAAGAGGTGGTAAAGGTAAATCTGGTATTACAACTAGAGATCAAGATTCAGTAGTACAAACGTTGTCTGTAAATACACATACCTCAGTTTTATTTTTTTCAACAGAGGGTCTTGTGTATAAAGTTAAAGCTTGGAAAATTCCTGAAGGATCTTCATCCTCAAAGGGGAAATCTTTATTTAATATTCTTCCTTTAAAAAATCATCAATCAATAAGTTCAATTATGCCGATGCCTGAAGATGAAACAGAAACTAAAAATTATCAAATAATTTTTGCTACAGCCCAAGGTAAAGTTAGAAAAAATAGCCTTGATGATTTTCAATCAATTAATGCAGCAGGTAAAATTGCAATGAAATTAGATAATAATGACAACATTGTTGGTGTAAAAATTTGTCAAGATGATCAAGATATAATTCTTAGTACTAAATTTGGTAAATGTATAAGATTTGAGGCAGAAAAATTAAGAGTTTTCAAAGGCAGATCATCAAAAGGAATTAAAGGTATTGAGTTAGCTCCAAATGACCAAATTGTATCCTTGTCAGTAATCGACAGTGATAAAACAAAAAAGAATGGCAAAAAATCTATGGATGAAAAATCAGAAATTAAAGCAAAAGAAAAATTTGTTTTATCTATAAGTGAAAATGGATATGGTAAAAAAACATCTCATTTAGATTATAGAGTTACTAATAGAGGTGGAAAAGGTATTATTGGAATAGTTAATTCTCCTAGAAATGGAAACATAACATCCTCATTTCCAATCAATGAAGGAGATGAAATTCTAATATCAACAAATAAAGGAAGAGTTATAAGAGTGGCGGTAAGAGAAATCAGAACTGCTGGAAGAAACACTCAGGGTGTTAGAATTATCAAGCTTTCCGGTGAAGAAAAAGTTGTATCTGCGATAAAAATTGATGATAATTTAATTTAATGAATAAAGTTGCTATCTACCCCGGTACTTTTGATCCCATTACTTATGGTCATATAGATGTAATTAAAAAAGCACTTAAATTATTTGATAAAGTTGTTGTTAGCGTGTCTGACGTAAGCAATAAAAATTATTTATTTAATTCCAAAGAGAGAATAGAAATTGTAAATAAGGCACTATTTAAAGATCTTAAATTAGATAAAAAAAAAATATTAGTTGTCTCTTTTAACTCACTTACAACAGATTTATGTAAAAAGTATAAATCTAATGTAATTTTAAGAGGCTTAAGAGCAGTGTCTGATTTTGAATATGAATTTCAATTAGCTGGAATGAATAGAAAATTAAATAACAATATAGAAACAATTTTTCTTATGTCAGATGTAGAAAATCAAATAATTTCATCAAGATTTGTTAAAGAAATTGTAAAATTAAATGGTGATATCAGAAAATTTACTACCAAAAGTACTATAAAATCTTTAAAAGAAAAATATGAATAGAATTTTAGCAAAAATATTTATTTTATTTTTTATAATTACCAATCAATCAATAGCTGAGGAGAATATAATGATTTTAAAATTAAAAGATGGCGACGTAAAAATTGAATTATTTGAAGATGTTGCTCCAAACCATGTTAAGAGAATTAAAGAATTAGCAGACAGTGGAAAATATGATAATGTGGTATTTCACAGAGTTATTGACGGTTTTATGGCTCAAACTGGTGATGTAAAATTTGGTAATTCAGACTCAAAAGAATTTGATTTAAGAAGAGCTGGTATGGGTGGATCTGATATGCCTGATCTAAAACAAGAATTCAGTAGTGTACCTCATGAAAGAGGAACATTATCCATGGCAAGATCATCTGACCCTGATAGTGCTAATAGTCAATTTTTTATCTGTTTTAAAGCAGCAGCTTTTTTAGATAGACAGTATACAGTTTTTGGAAAAGTTTTAGAGGGTATGGAATTTGTTGATAAGATCAAAAGAGGTGATGATAGTAATAATGGATCTGTTTCTGATCCGGATAAGATTATTAGTTTTAAATCATTATAACCATTTATTAAATGGCATTAAAAAATTTTGCCTTTAATGTCTTAAGTGAAGATAAATTTGCAAGATGTGGTTTAATAGAGACTCATAGAGGAAATATCAGAACTCCCGCATTTATGCCTGTGGGAACTCAGGCTACAGTTAAAGCTTGTAAAATTGAAGATATTAAAAAAACTGGTTCTGACATAATCTTATCAAATACATACCATTTAATGATTAGACCTGGTGTTGAAAGAATTCAATCTGCTGGTGGACTTCACAGTTTTATGAATTGTGACTTGCCAATATTAACAGACTCAGGTGGGTTTCAAGTAATGTCATTATCTAAATTAAATAAGATTGATAGAGAAAAGGGTGCCATATTTAATTCTCATGTTGATGGTAAAAAATTTTTTTTAAGTCCTGAAGAAAGTATAAGAATACAATTAGGTCTTAACTCAGACATAGTCATGATTATGGATGAATGTCCAAAAAAGACTGAAGATTATAACTTAATAAAAAAATCTATGGATCTTTCTCTTTATTGGGCTGAAAGATCTAAAAAAGCTTTTGGAGATAATCCTCACAAAGCTTTATTTGGTATAGTCCAAGGTGGACTTTTTAAAGATCTCAGAATTAAATCATTAAATGAATTAATTAATATAGGTTTTGATGGTTATGCTATAGGTGGTTTGGCTGTAGGTGAGTCTCAAGATGAAATGTTTTCTGTTCTTGATGATATAAAGGAATATTTACCATCTGAAAAACCACATTATTTAATGGGTGTAGGTACACCTTCAGATATACTGGGTGCTGTAAAAAGAGGTGTTGATATGTTTGATTGTGTTTTACCAACCAGATCAGGCAGAACAGGCCTAGCTTTTACATGGGAGGGAAGAATTAATATCAAAAATAATAAATACCAAACTGACAACTCTCCTTTAGATGTTAATTGTAGCAATTTAGATTTAAACAAATATTCAAAAAATTATTTAAACCATTTATTCAATACGAATGAAATTTTAGCTTCTATGCTTTTAACACTACATAACATAAATTTTTATCAAGAATTAATGGCTGCTATTAGAAAAAATATTTCTGAAGGTACATTTGATCAATTTCACGACAAATACGTTGATAAGTTGTAAAAGATTTCTAATTTTAAGTTAAAATTGACGTTTGAAAAAATAGAATAATTCTGTATATAACAATCTATTCTTTATGAATATTTGTGGGCCCTTAGCTCAGTTGGTAGAGCAATTCCCTTTTAAGGAATGGGTCGATGGTTCGAGTCCATCAGGGCTCACCACATTTTTCATTTAGCTAAATTTTATTGGCGGATAGTCTAAAATAACTTCATTCATCCAATTATTTAATTTCTTAATTCTATTATCTGCAGATGGATGTGTACTCATAAACTCTGCTGGTTCTTTACCCTTATTAAATTCCTTCATTCTTTTCCATATATTAACTGTTTCTCTTATGTCGTAACCAGATAATGATGAAAAAATCATTCCTAAATAGTCAGCTTCACTTTCTTGCTTTCTATTAAATGGATTCATTATTCCTAATTGAGATAATAGTCCAACAGCATTCATACCAGTAGTATTATTTATCTTAGACAAAACTCCACCACTGGCTATATCTATTATTTTAGTCCCTGTGTTTAAAAGCACACCACGACTTGCTCTTTCGACAGAATGTTTTGCTACTGCGTGAGCAACTTCATGACCCATTACCGCTGCTAAACCATTGGTATTTTTTGTAACCTCTAACATACCACTATAAATTCCAATTTTACCTCCTGGCATACACCAAGCATTTCTAACTTTTTTATTATCAATTAATATGTATTCCCAGTCAAAATTAGCCGTGGGATCATCTAATTTTTTTCTATAAAAATATTCACTAATAGAGTCTTCCATTTTTTTACCAATTTCTTTAATCTGATTTAATGATTTTATGTCATCACTCATTTTTTCTTTTTCTTTAACCTTTTCGTAAATTTTTGCAGCTTGTGCATTTAATTTAGATTCTGGAATTATACTCAACTGTTTTCTGTCAGTAATTGGTGTTGTAGTGCAAGATGGCAGTATAAAGCCACAACAACCACAACCTACATAGGATAAAAATTTTCTTCTATTCATTTTTGTATAAAATTGTTATTATCATTAAATTATGAATCTTAATAACAAAATTTTATTAGCACTATTTATTATAGCAATTGCTTTTGTAATTTACTCAAGTTTTAATTAATCAATGACAAAAAAACCTCATAAAAAATCTTTATCATTAACCCTTAGAAACTATTTTATAGCCGGTGTTGTTGTTTTAATACCTATTGGGTTTACCTTATATCTTAGTAAAATTTTAATAGGTATTTCATCAAATATTATCCCAAAAAATATTAATCCAAATAGCTATTTGCCTTTTAATATACCTGGTGTAGAAATTTTAATTTCATTAATTTTTATAACAATAGTAGGCGGAATTTCATTGTCGTTTTTTGGCAGAAGAATTCTGAAATTGATAGACGATCTTTTTAAAAGAATACCATTTTTGAGAACCGTTTATTCTGCCATTGTTCAAATGACAGAAACTTTTTCTAAAAAAGATGATGATAAAAAAAGTGTTGTTCTCATTGAATATCCAAGAAAAGGAGTTTGGGCCGTTGGCTTTGCCACAAAGGAAAATACTGGTGAAATGGCTGAAAAAACTAATAAAAAATTAATAAATGTTTTTGTCCCAACTACACCAAATCCTACTAGTGGTTTTTTGCTAATGTTTCCAATTGAAGATGTGATTTATTTAAATATGTCTTTCGAAGAAGCTTCGAAATTTATTGTTTCAGCAGGAACTTCTACTAAAAAAAATTAAGCAATATCATTAATTATATCGGCTCTATCGTATAATTTTATTAATGGTTTAAATTTACTAATATTTTCATTTGATTTTTCTATACGTCGCATTTCTTTTTCAGCTAATAGAAATAGATCATTATTATGAATAGGGTCGGCTAATTTAAAATTTTTAATTCCACTTTGTTTGAAACCCAAAATATCTCCAAAACCTCTAATTTTCATATCTTCTTCAGAAATTATAAATCCATCATTGGTATCTTTTAAAATATTAATTCTTTTTTTTGCGTTTTCACTTAAATTAGATTTAAACATTAATATGCATGTAGATTCTTTGTCACCTCTGCCTACGCGTCCTCTTAACTGATGTAGTTGGGATAGTCCAAATTTGTTGGCATTTTCAATTATTATTACATTAGCATTCGGAAAATCTATGCCAACTTCTATTATAGTTGTTGAAACTAAAATCTTAAATTCATTCTTTAAAAATCTGTTTAAAATAATCTCTTTTTCTTCAATATCAGTTTTACCATGTAATAATGAAACTTGATTAGGGAACAATTTATCAAGATATTCAAATTTTTTAACAGCTGACGAATGGTCTATTTTTTTAGATTCTTCAATTAATGGACAAACCCAAAAGATCTGGTGTCCTAATTTAATTTCTTTTTTAATAAATTTTAAAACATCATTAATTTTACTTTCTAACTTGCTGTATGTTTTAATAGGTTTACGGGATTTAGGTTTTTCACGTATAATTGATAAATCCATATCTCCATACATTGTCATTGTTAATGTTCGTGGAATAGGTGTTGCAGTCATCAACAAAACATCACAATTATTTCCACCTTTATCAGATAGCCTTTTTCTTTGGTTAACACCAAATTTATGTTGCTCATCAATAATGATTAGCCCTAATTTTTTAAAATTTACTTTTTTTTGAAATATTGCGTGTGTTCCAAATATAATATCTATTTTATGTTTTGATAATTCATTTAGAATTATTTTTTTACTTTTATAATCGGATTTACCAGAAATTAATTTAATATTAACATTTTTAGGAAATATTTCTTTTGCTAACGTGTAGTGTTGTCTTGATAATATTTCAGTTGGAGCCATTAAAGCAACTTGAAATCCTGAATTTACCGTATTAAGAGCTGATAATAAGGAAACTATAGTTTTTCCACTTCCAACGTCACCTTGTAATAATCTAAACATTTTTGTTGAAGAACATAAATCGTTATTAATTTCTTTTAATGTTTTTAATTGATCATTTGTAAGTGAAAACTTTAATTTATTAATTATTTCATTTTGTTTTTCGATATTTAAAATTTTATTAATTTTCTTAATTTTCTTAATTTTTTTTCTTATTTCTGAATTTACTAAAAATGTTGAAAATATTTCATCAAATGCTAGACGTTGGTAAAAGTTTTTTTGATAGCTACCAACATTTTCAGGTTTATGTAAATCTTCAATAGCATCATTCCAGCTTATATTATCAAATTTTTGAAGTATATTTTTTGAGTGCCATTCATTTAGTAAAGGTAAATTTTCAATTATTTGGTTTATAATTTTATTATATGTTTTTTCTGTAATTCCATCTGTTAATGAGTAAGTATTATGTTTCTGCTTAATGAGTGAAGAGTCTTCGGACAAATATTTTGGATTTGTTAATTGATACTTATTTCTAAAATATCCTATTTTTCCACTTACAGTTATTTCCTTACCAATTGGTAGTATTTTTCTGACATATCCTTCAAAACTATTAAAAAAAATACAATCTATCTCACCTGTTTCATCACTACACAAAACTCTATTTGGCAAATTTCTAACTCTTGGAAAAGAGTATTTCTTCGGGACTATAGTAATTGTCTGCACCTCACCAATTCTTAAGTCTTTAATTTTTGATGATAAAGATCGATCTGTGTAAGATTTTGGTAATTTCCACAACAAATCAAAAATATTATTAATTTTTTTTTTCTTAAGTAAATTAGTTGTTTTTACGCCAACACCTTTTAGTGCTGTTAAATCTGACAATAAATATTTATAATTACTTTTATTATCCATAAACAGTTAATATATTCCAATAATGAACATCAACATAGACCAATTAAAAAAAAAAATTATTTATCGATCAAATTACAGGGGCACAAAAGAAATGGATAAACTTTTAGGAGCTTTTACTAATAAATATATTAATGAATTAAGTAATGAAGATCTTACTAATTTAGAAAAATTATTAGAGATAGATGATAATAATTTATACAATTTTTATAATGGTCTTAAAATTGATATTAAAATTGAAGAAAATAAAATCAATTTGCTCTTTAAAAATTTTAAATACGAGGAATATAAATAATGGCGGAAGGACTGAGATTCGAACTCAGGAAAGAGTTGCCCCTTTGCCGGTTTTCAAGACCGGTGCATTCAACCACTCTGCCATCCTTCCGTGAGGATTGTTTTATTATTATAATTATTTAATTCAACTATAAAATAGTCTAATAAAAGCTATTATTAATTAGTCACTTGTTTTCCTATGAATAAAGAATTTAATAAAGGTTTATTGTTAGCTGGATTTGGTTCTTTTTGGTGGGGATTTCTTGGTGTTCTTTATTTTAAATACATAACCTTTATTGGACATATTGAGCTGGTGGTTCATAGATGTTTGTGGACAACATTTACATTAATAATTACAACTTTTCTTTTTTCAAAATGGCATATTTTTTTTGATATAATTAAAAATACAAAATATTTAATTTACTTATTCTTTTCAGGGCTTCTTATTTTTATAAATTGGGCTGTTTGGATATATGCTATAGCAACAAATAGGATTATTGATGCAAGCTTTGGCTATTTTATGATGCCCATATTAAGTGTAATGCTTGGTTGTATTTTTTTTAAAGAAAAACTTAATAAAAAAAGAATATTTTCAATAATTCTAGTTATCATTTCAATTTTATACTTATTGGTAGTAAGCTTTAAATCTTTACCTTGGGTTGGACTAATCGTTGCTTTAAGTTGGGGTTTTTATAATTTAATTAGAAAAAAAATTAATATAGATACAGACATTGGTCTTTTAATAGAAAGTCTATATATTTTGCCATTTGCATTAATTGCATTTTATCTAATAGCATCTAATGGTTATAATGATTTTGAATTATCAAACCCTCCTATGATGTTATTTATATTTCTAGCAGGGCCAATGACAGTAATACCATTATTTTTATACGTTAGAGGTGTTGAGCTTTGTGGGTTAGGGCCCACAGGAATGATTTTTTATATAACACCAACTTTACAATTTTTACTTGGATATTTCTACTACGATGAAGCATTTTCCTTAACAAAATTAGTTAGTTTTATTTTTATCTGGATTGCTGTAATTATATATTTAAAGGATTTGTATGAGAGTAATTAACTATTTATTAATAATTTTATTTTTTACCTTTACCTCAGTTTTATCAGACGACCAACAAAGCTTTATCCAATGGAAAAATAATTTTAAAAAAATTGCCTTACAAAATAATATTTCAGAAGACACGTTTGATGTTGTTATGGCTAATATAAAATTTTTACCTAATGTAATTAAATACGACAGATATCAGCCAGAATTTTATGAAGATACCAAAACTTATGTCACAAAGAGAACATCAAATAAAAAAGTTTCAAAAGGTTTAAAATTTTACAAGCAAAATATTAATTTAATCAATTCGATAGAAACTGAATTTGATATTGAAAAAGAATTGCTACTATCGTTAATGGGAATTGAAACGAATTTTGGAACTTATGTAGGTAAAATGGATATATTATCATCATTAGCTACACTTAGTTATGACAAAAGAAGATCTGATTTTTTCTCAAAAGAACTTCTGATATTATTAAATTTAATCGAGTCAAACCAAATTGATTATCAAACATTGTATGGTTCATGGGCAGGAGCGTTTGGTTTTTTTCAATTTATGCCATCTACTATGAAAAATTATGCATTAGATTACGATAATAATAATTATATAGATCTTAAAAACAACAAAGATGCTTATGCTTCAGCAGCTAATTATCTTAAAAAAATTGGATGGAAAACTAACCAGCCTTGTTTCTATAAAATAGATTTATCAAAGAAGATACCTAAAAAATATTTAAATGTTTCTGCGAAAAAACTTCATAATAAAAAAAGTTTGGACTATTTCAGAAAATATATAAATGATAGCTCATTTATAGATAATAATTTTGATGATTTAACAGTAGCCATAATTACTCCTGATAAGGATATAATTCCTGATGCAGAAAATTTTAGTCCAGCCTATGTTGTATTTGATAATTATGAAATAATTTTACAATGGAATAGATCTTTAAGATTTTCTTTAGCTGTATGTACTTTAAAAAATAAATTTAAAAATGAACTATAAAATTATATTATTAATATTTACTACTTTTATATTAACTGGCTGCAATCAAGATAGCCAAAATAAAAATTCAATAAAATTTTCACCAGAACAAAAATATAAAAATACAGGTTTTACACTTATATATAATAATGATTTAAGAAAAGAGAAAAAAATTTCAAAGAGAATTGATAATAGAGCATTAATAATATTTCACAAAAACTTAAAAAAAGATTCATTTGTAAAAATTACCAATCCATTGAATCAAAAAACAATAATAGCTAAAGTTAAATCTAATAAAGTAAAATTTCCTGAATTTTATAACTCTGTTATCACAATGAGAATTGCAGAAGAGCTGTCTCTTAATTTAAATGAACCATATATTGATTTAATTTTGATTTCTCAAAATTCAACATTTATTGCAAAAAAAGCAAAAACATTTAATGAAGAAAAAAACGTTGCTGAAAAAGCTCCTGTTGATGGTATTAAAATTGATATAATAAGCGATACAAAAACTAAGAATAAAAAAATTATTAAAGATAGTATTTTTAAATATTCAATCAAAATAGCAGATTTCTACTATAAAGATTCTGCTGAAACCATGATTAATAGAATAATAAGTGAGACGAGTATTACAGATCCTACAATAAAGAAATTATCTAACACGAAATATAGGGTACTATTAGGTCCTTTTAATGATATAAAAAAATTAGAAGAGTCATTTAATAATATTAATTTATTAAATTTTGAAAATTTAGAAATTTTAAAAGATGTTTAAAAAACTATTTACATATATCTTATTAAGTTCTTTTATTTTTAAGTTTGCAAATGCTAATTTAGACATAAAAGCTAGAACAGCTATTTTGCAAGATTATCATTCTGGTGAAATACTTTACGAAAAAGAAGCTGACATATCTATATATCCAGCTTCAATGACCAAAATCATGACGGCAATTATTGCTTTTGATTTAATTAAATCTGGTGATTTAAAACTCGATGAAAAATTTATTATTTCAGAAAAAGCTTGGAGACTATCCACTGCTGGTTACTCTTCTATGTTCATTATGGTAGGTGACGAAGTTTCTGTAGAAAATTTATTAAAAGGAATAATTATTGCATCTGGAAATGATGCTTGCATTGCATTGGCAGAGGGTATTGCAGGTACTGAGGAGGAATTTGCAATTTTAATGACTACAAAAGCCAAGGAAATTGGGATGGAAAATACTAATTTTGCCAATTCATCAGGAATTAACAACCCTGATAACTACTCAACGGTTAGGGATATTCTGAAAATGTCGAAATATTTGATTCAAAAACACCCTAAATTCTACCAAATGTTTGCAGAAAAGAAATTCACTTGGGATAGAACTGGTGGTGACCCTATAACACAAGGTAATAGAAATCCCCTTCTTTATAAAAATTTAGGTGCTGATGGGATAAAAACAGGTTACTTAGCTGTGGAAAAATATTCGTTAGCTTCATCAATTAATAGAAATGGAAGAAGACTTATAGCTGTAGGTAGTGGTTTTAATTCAAAAAATGCAAGATCAAGAGAAAGTACAAAACTACTAACATATGGACTAACAAATTATGATCTTGTAAATATCGCTACAGCAAATGAACCTATGTATAATATTGATGTTTGGCTTGGAAAAGAAAATTCAGTTAATGTCTATACAAAACAAGATATCTACAAAACAATTAAAAAAGCTAAAAAAAAATTATTAAAAGTATCTGTTAAATATGACGGTCCAGTTGAAGCGCCTATAAATAAAGGTGACAAGATTGCAATTCTTAAAGTTGTTTATAGTGATGAAATTGTTGGTGAATACGACTTACTTGCATCAAATAATGTCAAAAAAGTAAACCTATTTTCAAGGTTGTTAAAATCATTAAACTACCTTATTTGGGGTGATGTCTAAAAAACCAATTATTGTTTTTGAAGGTATAGAGGGTAGTGGAAAAAGTCACCACATATCTATAGTTTCTAAATATTTAAAGAATAATAAAATAGATTACTTAAAAATAAGAGAACCAGGTGGAAACCCAAATTCAGAAAAAATAAGAAAAATAATCCTTAGTAATAAATCAAATTTTAATAAAAATACTGATTTATTTTTATATATGGCTGCGAGAAGTGAAAACATATCTCAAATACAAAAGTATTTTCATAAAAAAATTATTTTAATTGATAGATTTACTGACTCAACTATAGCTTATCAGCACTATGGTATGGGTGTAGATATTAATTTAATAAAAACAATAAATAAGTTTTTACTTAAAAATATAAAAGTAGATTTCACTTTTTTAAATCTTGTTAATAATAAAAATTTGTATGAGAGATTAAAAAAAAGAAAATCCCTTAATAGATATGATAAGTTTAATATGAAATTTTATAACAAAGTTCAAAGAGGATTTGTTAAACTATCCAATATTAATAATAGAAAATATCAATTGATTAATTCAAATTTAAATATTGAAAAAAATGAAAAAATAATTTTAAATAAGATAGATAAGCTGATTAAATGAACTTAGAACCTTCAAGTCAATTAAATTTGTTTAGTCATAAAGAAGAATTTCAGAAACTTATAAACCTTTACAAAAATAACAATTTACCAAATAAGATTTTATTTTCAGGTGAAAAGGGGATTGGCAAATGCACTTTAGCGTACCATCTCATTAATTATATTTTATCTTCAAATGAGGATTTTATATATGATTTAGATAATTTGAAGATTATTCCAGACAATAAATCATTTAAATTAGTTCAAAATAAATCTAATCCTAATTTTATATTAGTTGATATCCAGGAAGAAAAAAAAAATATTGATATCAGTCAAATTAGAAATTTAATTCTAACATTAAACAAATCTTCTTTTAATACTAAACCAAGATTTGTATTAATTGATAATATTGAATTACTTAATATAAATGCTGTTAACGCTTTGTTAAAAATTCTTGAAGAACCAAACGATAATATGAATTTTATTTTAATCAATAATAATAAAATATTATCAACATTAAAATCAAGATGTTTAAATTTTAAAATTCAGTTAACATCAAAGCAATCAATTGAAATAGCTAATAAAATTTTAGATAATAACTATAATGAATGTTTAAATGAAGATTTAGTTAATAATTATAGTACGCCAGGTGAGATATTAAATTTAATCGATTTTGCTAATAAAAATGATATTGATTTAATTAAAACTAATTTAAAAAATTTTATTAAAAAGATTATTATGGAAAAATTATATAAAAAAAATAATTCAATTAAAAATTTAATATATTCTTTAATGGAACTTTATTTTAGAAAAAATGTTTCAGTTTCAAATATAAAATTAATAAATTCGTATAATTATTTTTTAAAAAAAATTGAGAATACAAAAACATTTAATTTAGATGAAGAAACTTTATTTATGGAATTTGAAGATAGCATTTTAAATGGATAAAAAATTCTATATTACAACACCAATTTACTATCCATCAGCCAAACCACATATGGGGCATGCTTATTCAAGTATTATAGCTGATTTTTTTGCAAGATTTAAAAGAATTGATGGTTTTCAAGTACATTTTTTAACTGGTACAGACGAGCATGGTTTAAAAATACAACGTTCAGCAGAAAAAGAAAATTTTGACCCAAAACAATTTTGTGATCAAATTAGTGAAACATTTCGCAATCTTTCTAAAACACTAAATTTAACTAACACAGATTTTATAAGAACTACAGAGGATAGACATAAAAAAACAGTTCAATATCTGTGGAATGAACTCTTGAAAAATGATGATATTTATTTATCAAAATATTCTGGTTGGTATTCTGTTTCTGATGAGGCTTTTTATACAGAAGATGAAATTGAAGAAATTGATGATAATAAAAGATCTATTTCATCAAAATCCTTTGTAGAATGGATTGAAGAAGAATCTTATTTTTTTCGATTATCTAAATGGGAAAAACCTTTACTTGAATATTATGACAATCATCCAGAATTTATTTCTCCATTATCTAGAAAAAATGAAGTGGTTAGTTTTGTTAAAGGTGGACTAAAAGATTTATCTGTTAGTAGAAAAAGTTTTTCGTGGGGCATAAAAGTTCCTAATGATAAAGACCATGTTATATATGTCTGGCTAGATGCTCTTACTAATTATATTAGTGCTTTAAATTATCCTGATAAAAATGATAAATTATATAAAGATTTCTGGCCTGCTTCTATTCATTTAATTGGTAAAGATATATTAAGATTTCATGCCGTATATTGGCCTGCTTTTTTATTAGCTGCAAAAATAGAATTGCCACTAAAAGTATATGGTCATGGATGGATTTTGTCAGGAGATGAAAAAATGTCAAAATCCAAAGGAAATATATTGGATCCAATTGAAATTATTAAAAAATATGGTTTAGATCCACTGAGATATTATTTAATTAAAGAAGTTTCATTTGGAAATGATGGAAATATATCTCAAGAAAGATTAGAAGATTGTATTAATAGTGATTTAGCAAATAATTTTGGCAATTTATGTCAACGTGTTACAGCTTTTGCCATTAAGAATTGTGATAGTTTAGTTCCTAAAGATATCGAGTTCCAAAATGATGATCTGATAATTTTGAACAAATACAAAGATAATTTGGAGAAAATAAGAAAAAAAATTGATAATCAAGATATTAATTTTTATATTGAATATATTGTAAACTCATTATTTGAAGCCAATAAATATTTTAATGATCAAGAACCGTGGAAAAAAAAGGATGATCTAAATAGATTAAATACTATAGTTTATACAACTTTGGAAATAGTTAGAAAAATTAGTTTTTTACTATTTCCAATCATTCCAGAATCATCATTAAAGGCATTAAAAATATTTGATCTAAGCGAAAATGATATAATGTTATCAACAATTGAAAATAATGAATTTTTAACCAAAGGTAATAAAATAAATAAAATTGATATTCTTTTTAAGAAAATAGAAAAAAATAATGATTGATTCCCACTGCCATCTAGATCATGAGCCATTACTGAGTGATTTAACAAATGTAATCAAACGATCAAAAGATATTGGTATTAAAAAACTATTAACTATTTCAACATCTTACGAAAGTTTTAAAAGAGTTGCTAAAATAGTAAATGAAGATGAAATGATATATGGAACAATTGGTATACATCCACATGAAACAACAGAAGATAAAATTAATTCAGATTTTATTTTAAAGAATTTGGATGATAATCCCAAAATAATAGGCATTGGTGAGACTGGATTAGATTTTTTTTACAATAATAGCGATAGAGTTAACCAAATAAGCAGCTTTAGAGAACACATAGAGGCGGCCATCATAAGTGACAAACCTTTAATAATTCATTCAAGAGATGCTGAAAATGAAACTTTTAAAATTTTAAATGAATATAAAGGTAATAATCTTAAAATATTAATGCATTGTTTTACTGGAACAAAAGTATTTGCTGAAAAACTTTTAACTCTAAATGCTTATTTTTCTGCAAGTGGAATTATAACTTTTAAAAATTCTCAAGATTTACAAGAAACTTTTAAATTTTTACCTTTAGGTAAAGTTTTAATTGAAACAGATAGCCCTTTTTTAGCACCTGTTCCAAATAGAGGCAAAAAAAATGAGCCATCCTTTATTGATTATACGGCACAAAAATTAGCAGATATCAAAAATATTTCAAAAATAGATATTATTAATTCTACTACAAATAATTTTAATAAACTTTTTTTTAATTAACTAAGATGAAATTTATTATTTTAGGATGTGGTAGTTCAATGGGTGTGCCTAGACCAGATGGTTATTTTGGTAATTGTGATCCAAAAGATAAAAAAAATTATAGAACTAGATGTTCGGCATTAATAAAAACTGATCAAGAAAATATTTTAATTGATACATCGCCAGATCTTAGGCATCAAATGTTAGCTCAAAAAATTAATAAAATCGATAAAGTTTTTTACTCTCATATGCATGCTGACCAAACGCATGGAATAAATGATCTTAGATCTTTTTTTATAAATAACAAAAAACCTATAGATATATTTGCCGATATAATTACATCTAAATATTTAAAAAAAACTTTTTCATATTGTTTTAACAATTATAGTAAAGAATATCCAGCTACCCTAAAATTAAATAATATTAAGAAAAAATTATTTATAAATGATAAGAATAAGATTATAAAAATTAATCCTATAAAAGTTGAACATGGCAGTGTTGAATCAATATGTTATATCTTAGGTAATAAATTAGCCTATATCAGTGATGTAAGTAAAATTTTTAAAAAAGATTTTAGATATTTCAAAAATTTAAATTATTTGATAATTGATTGTTTATGGTACAGGTACCATCCTTCACATTTTAACTTAGAAAAATCTTTAGAAATGATAAAAATATTTAAACCAAAAAAAGCTATATTAACAAACCTTCATACAGATATAGATTATAAAGAAATTAAAAAAAAATTACCTAAAAACGTGACCCCAGCGTACGATGGATTAACTTTAGCTTTATAAGATTTCTTCTAGTTTATTAATAATTTTCTTTGACATAGGATTGGTAAATGATGCGAATGTATCCTCAACTTTTCCCTCTTTATTAATTAATATTTTGTGAAAATTCCACTTTGGGACAGTAGATTTACCAAAGGTTTCTTTTGCCCAAATGTATATAGGGTGAGCATTATCTCCCTTAACATCATACTTACTTGTCATTTGAAAAGTTATGTTAAAATTTGTTTCACAAAATTTTTTAATTTCTTTCTCTGAGCCTGGCTCCTGGCCTCCAAATTGATTTGAAGGGATCCCTATAACAATTAAGCCTTTACTTTTATAACTATCATATAAATTTTGAAGATCTTCATATTGTTTTGTAAAACCACAATTACTTGCAACATTTACAAGTAGTATTGTTTTTCCTTTTAATTTAGATAAATTCAATAAATCTCCATTAATTGAATTAACATTTAAATCAAAAAAATTTTTAGTATTATTCGACATGGTTTTATTAAAAAATGAAAACATTATAATTATTATATAGATAATAGCTTTTTTTTTAGACATTTATTTTTTAGCGGACATTAATAAGAGCAAATACCCAAATACTGTAGACAATAAAGATCCTGTTAAAACACCAATTTTAACTCCATCTATATATTGGGTTTTATCTGCAAATGCTAAATTTCCAACAAACAAGCTCATTGTAAATCCAATACCTGTTAACACTGATACACCGTAAATACTAAGCCAATTTGAATTATTAGGAGCCTCTGCAAATTTTAATTTAATTGATACATATGAAAATAATAATACACCAATTTGTTTACCAAAAAATAAACCAGATAATATTCCAAGAGGAACTGGTGCTAATAAACTAGATAATGATAAACCTTCTAAATTTACACCTGCATTAGCAAATGCAAATAATGGCATTATCATAAATGCTACATATGGAGAAATTGCATGTTCTATTTTAACTAGCAAAGAAAAATCTCTATCTTTTAATCTGTGAGGTATTGTTGTTGCTAACAATACACCGGCTATAGTTGCATGTATTCCTGATTTATATGTAAAGAACCACATGAATAAACCAATAATTAAATATGGTATAAAGATCTTAACTGAAAATTTATTTAAAATTAAAAGCAGTATGTAGCTTAACAAAATAAGACTTAGATATGGTATGCTTAAATCTCCTGAATAAAAAAAAGCAATTATTAATATAGCACCAAGGTCATCTATAATAGCTAATGCTGTTAAAAAAACTTTTAAAGATATTGGAACTCTTGAACCTAATAAAGATAATATACCTAAAGAAAACGCAATATCAGTAGCTGATGGTATTGCCCAACCATTCATAGTTTCTGAATTTCCCCAATTAATAAAAACATAAAAAAGGGCAGGTACCAACATTCCTCCTACAGCTGCTATGATAGGAAGCATTGCTTGTTTAATATTAGACAACTCTCCTTGAATAAATTCTCTTTTAATTTCCAAGGTAACAAAAAAGAAAAATATTGCCATTAGCGCATCATTAATCCAATGATGTACAGAAAGTTTTAATCCAAATTCATTAATACCAATAAATAAATATTTTTCTAAACTATGAAAGTATAATTCACTAAAATCACTGTTGCTAATTAATAGAGCAAATATAGCTGCTATTAAAAGTATTAATCCACTAGCTGCTTCAAGTTTAAAAAACCATTTAAAAGGTTTTGATAAGTAATTAATCATAATAAATTAGGTTAAATCAATAATAAATAATTTTACATCCTTTAATGTTTCAAAAAGATTAAATAAAACAATTTCTAATCCAGGAAAAACATTTATTAGAGGAGATTTTAGCGTATCTAATAAAATTATTAATGCGACAAAAGAAATAAGAAAAACTAACAAATATGAAAAAAAAACACTTATTTTTGAAATCTTAATATTATTCTCTGTTGTTACATTTTCTTGAATTTTATTATCTTTATAAATTTCATTATCTTTTAGTAATTTTGTTGATTTTTCTACGTTTATACTCTCTGTAATTTCTTTTGTATTTTTTGCTATTGATAAATTTATTTGATTATCTTCATCTTCAAGAATTAAAGGTTCTTTTAAAGAGCTTTCTATTTTAAAATGCCAAATATGCTTGCACGATCCACATTGAATTTGTCTTCCTTGCTTTGGAATTAGATCAGCGTCAACAGTGAATTTTTTATTACAATTTATGCACTCAATAATCATAATTTTTATATATCAGATTCTATAAAAATTACTTTAATTTGCTTATCTTTATCCTTTTAAATAATTAAAATGTACTGTAATAGTACTCGGATCGGAGTGTAGCGCAGCCTGGTAGCGCATCTGGTTTGGGACCAGAGGGTCGCAGGTTCGAATCCTGCCACTCCGACCAGCATTTATGAATAAAGCAATAATTTATATTCCAAATAAAAACCCTATGCAGTCAGGTATTGCAAAAAATAATAAATGGGTTTTAGAATTTAAAACTAAAGATCCTACAAAAAATCCTTTAATGGGATGGGAAAGTTCTGCTGATACATTGACAGAACTTAAGCTTGAATTTTCATCTAAAGAATTAGCAATCAATTATGCAAAAAAAAAGAAAATTGATTATGATTTAATTGAACCGAAGAAAAGAAAAACTGTTAAAAAATCATACGCTGATAACTTTTTAAAATAAACTATGTTTAGATTTTTTAAATTAAAAAAATGGTTTGTATGGTCATGGTTAGGGTCTCTAATTATTTTATCGTCTTTATGGGTACAAGTTAAGATAGATGTAAAAATAAATGAATGGTTTGGCGTATTTTATGATATGATACAAAAAGCTCTTGCTTCACCTAATGCAATAACAATTGAAGAATATTGGTCGAGTTTAGCTTCATTTATCACATTAGCGGGAATGTATATTGCTCTTTATGTTGCAATTAGTTTTTTTACAGCTCACTATTTATTTAGGTGGAGAACAGCGATGGTGGAATGGTATCATAGTGTTTATGATAAAGCTGGAAAGATAGAAGGAGCTTCACAAAGAGTTCAAGAAGATACAATTAAATTTACACGTATTATGGAAGGACTTGGTACAAGTTTTATTGAGTCAATAATGGTGCTATTTCAGTTTGTTCCAATTTTACTCGGTTTATCTATTGGTATTCCAATTTTCTTTTTTGGTGATTGGCAATATGGTTTAATTACAGGAGCATTACTTTGGACTCTTGGAGGAACAATATTTTTAATTGGATTGGGCTGGGTATTAAGATTGGTTGGTGTTGAATATGATCTTCAAAAAAAAGAAGCTGCATATAGAAAAATATTAGTAATAGCCGAAGACGATCAGAATGTGAGACCAAAAACAATTGATGAATTATTTTCAGATGTTCGTTCAATTCATTTTTTAAGTTATGTTCGTTATTTATATTTTAATGTCGGTAGAATGGCTTATTTACAGGCAAATGTATTGTCAGCTTATGTGTTTTTAGCACCTGCAATAGTAGCTGGTGTTGTTACATTAGGGGTTATGCAGCAAATTATAAGAGCTTTTGGACGGGTAGAAGGGTCTATGCAGTATCTGTTAAAATCATGGCCAACAATTATAGAGCTAGCGAGTGTTTATAAAAGATTAAGAGAATTTGAATCTCAAATAATTGAGAAAAAATTAATTGATGAAAAAATTTGATGGCAATAGATAAAAAATTTATTGATCAATTTATTAATGTAACTTCAAGAGCAGCTTACGCATCATCATTTTTTATAGGTAAAAAAGATAAGATAGCAGCTGATAAAGCTGCCGTAGACTCAATGAGATCGGAATTAAATAAGATAAATATGACTGGTGCGGTAGTTATAGGCGAGGGTAGTTTAGATGAAGCGCCTATGCTTTACACAGGAGAAATTCTTGGTACTAAAAATGGTCCAGATTTTGATATAGCTGTAGATCCAGTTGAAGGAACTAATTTTGTGGCAAATAATTTGCCTGGTGGCATAACTGTTTTGGCTATAGCTGAAAAAGGAAATTTATTTAACGCACCAGAAACTTATATGAACAAAATAGCAACTGGAAAAATTGAAAAAGGGTTAATTGATTTAGATTATCCTTTAAAAAAAAATATTAAAAATTTATCTGAATTTAAAAATAAAGAAATTTCATCATTAACAGTTTGCATACTGGAAAGACCTAGACATAAAAAGATTATTGATGAACTTAAAGATTTAAATGTAAATATTAAATTAATCTCAGATGGAGATGTTTTAGGTGCTCTTTATGTGTCAGACCCAAAATATAATGTAGACATGTTTATGGGTATAGGTGGTGGTCCAGAAGGTGTATTAGCTGCATCTGCACTTGATTCATATGAGTGTCATTTTCAAGGTAGATTTATCTTTGATAATGAAAAAGATATTCAACAAGCTAATTCTATGGGTATTAAAGATTTAGATAAGAAGTATGAATTAAGCGAAATAGTTAAAGGAGATTCAATTTTCTGTGCAACAGGAATTACAGATAGTAGTTTTATTAAGGGTATTACTTTTGATCAAGATAAATACATTTCAGAAACTTTAATTACGCATAAAAACAAAAATTATAAACAGTTAGTCAAAAATGTTAATTCAATTAATGAATGATTTCTGTCTCCGGTAAAAATTGGATCGAACGTAAAGTAAATAAAAATTCAGTTGAAAAAATTAAACAAGATTACAAGTTTAATGAAATTTTATCAAAATTAATTGTTTCAAGAAATTTTGATGAGGATGAAATTAACAACATAAATAATAATTTAGAAATTATTAATATTTTTAAAAATGATAGTGATTTTAAAAGTGCTTCTGAAATATTAAATATCTCTATTAAAAATAATGAAAAAATATGTATTCTAGGTGATTATGATGCTGATGGAACAGCAGCAACTTCATTACTAGTCAGATATTTTAATTATATCAAACAACCACACTTTTATTATATACCCGATAGAGTAAAAGATGGTTACGGAGCTACTAAAAAACTTTTTCAAAAACTCATTTTAAATCAACCAAAATTAGTAATAATGGTTGATTGTGGATCAACTTCAAACGAGGCAATAGATTTTCTTAATCAAAATAAAATTAAATCAATAATAATTGATCATCACGAAATCAATAAACCTTACCCAGCCTCAAATGTAATTATAAATCCTAAAAAGAATATTACTCGTAACGAAGAAAGTTATCTGTGTGCAACCAGTTTGACTTATTTTTTTTTAGATTACTTAATTAAAAGTACAGGTTCAGATTTTAAAATTAATAATTATCTAATATTTGTTTTACTTGCAACAGTTTGTGATGTTATGCCCTTAAGAAAAATTAATAAAATTATAGCATCAAACGTTATCAAGGGATTTAAAATAAATGATAATGGTGTTTTTAAGTTTATCTTTAAGCAATTAAGTTTGAATAAAAAACTATCAATTGATGATTTGGGTTTTTCAATTGGTCCAATAATAAACTCAGGTGGTAGACTCGGTTTTTCTAATTATGGTACAGAGCTGCTAACTACTGATGATCCTAAATTAATTCAAAAAAGATCTATTGAATTAATTAAACTTAATGAAAAAAGAAAAATATTAGAACAAAATATATTAGATGAAATCGATTATGAGAAAATTAATAAACAAAACCAAAAAGTCATAATTTATTATGATGCCAATATTAATGAAGGACTTATTGGCATTATCGCAGCACGATTAAAAGATTATTTCAACAAACCGTCTATTGTAATTACTAAATCAAACAATACTTTAAAGGCATCTGCACGATCAACATCTAATTATAATATTGGTAATTTAATTAAATCATTAATTGATAATAAGATAATAGAGAAGGGCGGTGGACACAATATGGCTGCCGGTTTTACAATTAAAAAAAGTAAACTGAATTCGTTAAATGATTTTATTCAAAAGGATTATAATAATAAGATTATAGATGCTGATTTATCTTATAAATATGAATCGGAAATATCTGCGTCTTCAATTAATAAAAGATTTATAGATGAAATTAATAAATTAGGACCTTTTGGTAATCATAATTGCTTGCCAATATTCTTGATAAAAAATGTGAAGATTATTAAATCTAACATAATAAATAAAAAACATATTTCAGTAATAGTTAAGCCAAATATTGGTTCATCACTTAAATCAATATGTTTCAATTGTATAAACACACAAATAGGAGAATATCTATTATCTTATAAAAAGAATATTAATATAGCTGCTGAAATTAATGAAAATATTTGGAATAACAAAAAAAGTATCCAATTAAATATTAAAGATTTACTTCTATAGTTTAATTTGGCTTGAATTATATTAACTTTTAAAATAAAAGACCTCACAATGGTCCCTTCGTCTATCGGTTAGGACAGCTGGTTTTCATCCTGCAAAGGGGGGTTCGATTCCCCCAGGGACCGCCAAATGAACTATTACTTATTATGGTTTACTATGTTTATTTAATCAAAACTTTAAAAGGGTATTTAAATAAATCATACGTTGGATACACAAATGATCTTCAAAAAAGACTAAATAAACATAACACAAACCTGGGTGCTCGATCTACTAAGGGTTACAAATGGCAAATTGTATACAAAAAAAGATTTTACTCAAAAAATAAAGCTCTTTCATTTGAATACAAATTAAAAAAAGATAGAAATAAAAGATTAATTTTATTAAATGACTTTAAAAAAAAAAAATTATAAAATAGCAACTATCTTACCTTACAAAGAGAGCTATACATTTGATTATGCATCAGCTGTATCTCTTTGGGTTTCAGAATTTTTTAGAAAATCTAAATTTAGAAACAATAATTATATATATGGAAATACAAAACCTGGAAAATATTTAACTAAAAATTATATAAATATACCCTTAAGCAATCTTAAATTAAGGTTTAAAAGTACATCTAGTGAATATACTGAAAAATTATTAAAAGAATTAAACAAAAAGAAATTTGAAGTAATTGAAGTCCATAATAGGCCTTTGGTTTTATTCAAACTATTGGGTAAAATTAAATCTAAGTTTATTATGTATTATCATAATGATCCATTATCTATGTCTGGATCAAAAACTATTTCTGAAAGGAAAGAAATACTAAATAAAATTGATAAAATAATATTTATAAGTGAATGGATTAAAAAAAGATTTTTTAGAGGTTTAGAAGATCTATCAACAAATAAAACAGAAATAATCTATCATAGTGTTGAACCCAGAAATAAAATAAAAAAATTCAATTATATTACATTTGTAGGTAAATTGAATTATGCCAAGGGATATGACCTTTACAAAGATGCTTTAATAAAAATTTTAGATAAGTATCCTGACTGGATTGGTTTGTCTATTGGTGATGAGAGTAGAAGAAAAATTTATATTAATCACAAACAACATAAAGAATTAGGCTTTTTAAATCACCAAAAAATTTTGGATATATTAGATAAGTCACATATAGCTGTGGTTCCATCAAGATGGGAAGAGCCTTTTGGAAGAGTTGCTATGGAAGCAACAGCTTGCGGTTGTGCTACAATTACATCAAATACTGGAGGCTTGTCTGAGACAAGTAATTATTGCATAAATATTGATAAAATAAACTCACAAAAAATCTATGAAAAAATAAAATCACTAATTGAAAATAAAATAAAAAGAACAAAAATTCAAAATTTATCAAGAAAAAATATTAAGCACTCAATATCAAAAAATACAAAACTAATTGATTTAATGAGGGAATCAATTTTTCCTAAATATCAGTTAAATATATCAAGAAAAAAACTAAAAATTATTAATCTGTTTAACCAAGGTCAAAAATCAAACTACAGACTTTTTAATATATCTTTAGGAAAAAAATTTACCAATGGATTTATTAGAAATAATCATGATGTTTTAGAAATTAGCGATCGAGATTTTTTAAAAAATAATCGCTCTTTACTTAGCTTTGACTCAAACAAAAAACAATTTCAGAAACATCTAATTGAAGTTTTTAAAAACTATAATCCAGATTTATTTTTTTTTGGTCATACAAATAATATTGAATTATCGACAATTGATGAATTAAGATCTAATAATAAAAATTTGATTATATCACACTGGAATGAAGATCCCCTTATGACGGGACTTAAATTTAGTAAGAAAAATATTGATAACATTAGGCCTTATGTTGAAATTGTAGATCATAATTTTACAACTACTCATTCATCAGTTTTTAAAAATAAATTCAAAAATTGTAAATTTAATTTTTTCTTTGTCCCAGTAGATAAAAATATAGAGTGTTTTGATGTTTATAATTTATCAGCAAAAAATGATATTTTTTATGCAATGAGTCATGGTGTAAACAGGGGTGTCTTAAAGGGCGGATTTGAAGATAGTAGGATCAAATTTTTAGAAAAACTTATTAAGAAAATACCAAACATAAAATACGATTTTCGTGGATTTGGGGACAAACAACCAATATGGGGAAATGATTTTAACCGTACTATAATTGATTGTAAAATGGGATTAAACTTAAGCAGGGGAGCTCCTACTAAATATTACTCAAGTAACAGGATAGCCTCAATTTTAGGCAATGGTTTACTTACATTTATCGATAAAAAAACACAATTAGATGATTTTTTTTCTAATAAAGAGGTAATTTTTTACAATAACATTGATGATCTAGCTTCAAAAATTATATATTATTCTAAAAATGATACATTGAGAAAAAAAATTGCTAAAAGTGGTCAAAATAAATACTTCAAACTTTTTAATGAGAGCAAAATTGCTAAACACATAGTGGACATTTCATTGGGCAATAAATCCAATTTATATTAATGAAAATTTGTTTTTTAGACAATTCAATTATTCCATATACTTATAATGATTTAAATTCAAAACATATTAGGGGTGGCGAAAATGCTATAATTCATTTATCTAATGAATTATCTAAATTAGGTAACGAAATTGTCGTATATAATAATTGTAAAGACAGTTGTGTTATCAATGATGTGAAATGGTTTAACATAAATCAAGCTAATAAAAGTGTTTATTATGATTTAGCTTTTACTAATAATGATATTGGCCTTTTTAATAAAATTAATGCAAAAAAATACATAGCATTTTCTCACAGTATTCAATCAATTGAAAAATTTATTCGCAAAGGTCAATTGTTTAGTTATTTAAAATATAAACCAAAGATAGTCCTTTTAGGCAAATACCATAAAGAAAATCGAAATTATTTATTAAAATTGTTTGGTACAATTAATTTGGAATGGGCAGTAGATCCACTTTTTTTAGAAACAAAATTAGATGAAAGCTTAATAGAAAATAGGGCTATATTTACCTCAAGAAGAGATAGAAACTTGGATCTATTAATTAAATTATGGATAAAAGATATATTTCCTAAAAATAAATCGATAAAATTTTATTCAACACCAAGTGAACTTATAAATAATGATTTTAATATTTTTGCAAGAAATTTTGATGATAAAAAAACGATGGTTAATGATCTTCTTAAATCTAAAGTTTTGTTAGTTCCAGGACACAAAGGTGAGCTTTATTGTATAGCTGCAGAAGAGGCTAGAGAACTGTGTATACCTATAGTAACTTTAGGCATTGGATCACTTTCAGAAAGAGTGGAGCACGGTATTACAGGTTTTATTGCTAAAACACCTGAAGAATTTGCTAATTATACTTTAAAGATATTTAATGATGAGAATTTATGGAAAGACCTTCGAAATAATTTAATTAAATTGAGAGGGACAAAAAAATGGGATAAAGTTGCCTTTAATCTTCTGAGTCAAATATAATCAATTAATTTTTAGATTTTAATTTTATTTAAAGCATTATTTTTAAATAAATTTGCTTCTTTAATATATCTTCTGACCATTTCGGTTGATTTATGTCCTGTCATTGCCATAATATTTCTTTCTTCGACACCAGATTCTGCAGCAGATGTTGCAAATCCTGATCTTAAACTATGACCAGAAAAATTTTCACTATCTATTCCAGCTAAATTTAAATATTCTTTAATAAGTAAAGCTACAGTTTGGTCTGTTAATCTGTTTTCGGATAACTTAGATCCTTTAGAAAACCTTCTAAACACAGGTCCAGATCTTATTTTTGATAGATCCAATAGTTTTTTTAATGATACAACGGGACAATATTGAGAACTATCAAAGTAGGGTAGAGCTTTTGTAAAACCTTCGCCAAATTGGTCGGTTTTAGACCTTCTAATACTTAATTTTAAACCCTCTGGAACAAAATCTAGATCATCATAATCTAGAGAAACTATCTCATTTCTTCTAAATCCGCCTGAAAAACCAATTAGGATTATAGATCTATCTCTTAATTTTTTAATTTCTTCTTTTTTTTGTTGATCTATTACATTAATTATTTTTTTTAAGCTATTGATTAATAAAGGTTTTTTAGCTTTCTGAAAACTGCCTTTTCTTCTTTTAATACCCATAATATTTTCAATAATTGCAGGATGTTTTGTATCTAAATAATGCCCTTTTAACTTATGGATGAGACCTATTGATACCAGTCTGCGCTTTAAAGTACTCATTTTAGCATCTTTAGTTGATAAATGAGTTAAATATAAAGAAACAACCTTTGGTTCAGATGGTAGTGATTTGAATCCATTTTGCGCACAGAACAATCCGAAATCACTAAAGTCCGATTTATATGCTCTTACAGTATTTCTAGCTTTGGAGCTTTGCAGGTTTATTAATGTTTCTTCTTGTAAAGCTTTTATGTCAGTTATTATATCATTCATATATATTACTATTGATAACCATTAATTATCGTTAGTAATATATTATAAGTTTTTTAATGTCAATAGTTTAATTTTTAAAGATTATTGATGTCTGATATAAATTTATAATGAATGATATTTTGAGTATTATTGTTGGTGGTATATTCTCATGCATAATTCTAGACATTCTTGGATATTTATTAAAATTAATTGGAATTCCAGAACCTTCATGGGGAATTGTAGGAAGATGGACTTATTATATGATTAAAAATAAAGTTTTTTATAATCCTAACATTATCAATATGCCAAAATTTAAATTTGAAATCTTACTTGGATGGATTTTCCACTATTACATATCATTATGTTGGGCAGTTATTTATTATTTTGCCTTTATAAAACTTGGAATGAATATGTCTTATTTTTCGGGTCTAATTTTTGGTGCAATTACTACATTAGCACCATTATTGATATTTCTGCCTTTTACAGGCCAAGGTATTTTAGCTTCAAATACTGAAAACCCAGTAAAAATATCTTTCGTTTTTTTAATCAGACATTCAATATATGGTCTAGCTATGTTTGAAGGATTTAGATGGTTTACATAAAAATATCAATAATATAAAATTAATTATTAAAGTTTATGATTAGGAAATTGAAACTAAAAGATAAGGAAAATTGGTCTAAATTGTATAATGGTTATGCTGATTTCTATAAAGTGCCAATGAATAAAGGGACTTTAGACACCTTATGGGGTTGGATTCAAGATGTAACTCATGATGTTAACGGTATTTGCTTCGAATTAGAGGGTAACATCGTTGGAATTGCTCATTATAGAACAATGCCAAGACCAATTAAGGGCCAATATATTGGTTTTTTAGACGATTTGTTCGTAGAGCCAGAATTTAGACGTCAAAAAATAGCTCAAAAACTCATTAGCTACCTAAAATCATTATCTAAAGCCAATAATTGGGATGGAATTCGTTGGATCACCCACTCTTCTAATGAAAATGCTAAAAAATTTTATGATAAAATAGCAAATAATACAGGATTTCAACTTTATGAACTTAAAAGGGACTAAGTTTCAGCTAAAAGTCTGGAACTACTTGAGGAAAATACCTAAAGGTAAAGTCAAAACCTATCTTGAAGTTGCTAAAGCCATTGGAAAACCCAGGGCTTTTAGAGCTGTAGCAAATGCTGTTGGTAAAAACCCTGATCCTCCTAAAATACCATGTCATAGAGTGATCAGATCAGATGGAAGTCTTGGAGGATACTCCGGTAAAGGTGGAATCAAACAAAAAAGACGTTTATTGAGGTCAGAGAAAGTCTTTGTTAAATAGTTATTTAAGGCTTATAAGCATTCAAAAACCCCTGGAAATAAACACTTTTAGCCTATTTTAAATTATTTGCCTACAAATGGTATTATACACCCTTCAGTTGTACCACATATCGATCCTTGCTAAAAATAAGGTACTCTATGGACGTTTAAAGCATATATTCCTATACTGCATTGCTCTAGTTAACAATAATACCAATAGTTTTAAAAGACCGTAAATATTGATTTTTTTAAGTTAACTTCACCCACCCTTTTTTACATAAATTTTAAAAATGATATTAATAATTTTTTACCCTCTTATAATCGTTGGTATTAAATGATTTTTTTTATATCCAATTAAATGGTTAATAATTAGTTTTATACAATCATCATTTGTTGATTAATAGAGATTTGCTCTATCAAATTATTTAAGACAGTAAACATATTATTACTATATATATTATGAACATATTAATATTTTATATCAAAAAAAACTAATAATTACAGTAATTTATATAATTTATATAAAGTATTAGTTTAATATATAGTAAATAAAAAGTTACTATTATTAATTTCTACTAAGATGGTACTCTCGCCTAGAAATATAAAGTCCACTTAAAACTATTATGAAAAGACCTAAGTAAGTCCAATTATCTGGGAGTTCATTAAAGAAATAATATCCAATTATTACATTTGGTATTATCTCAGTATAGCCCAAAGGAGCTAATTTCGAGGCATCTGCGTATTTAAGAGATAATATTAGGAATAAATGACCTATGCACGCAAAAACGCCTATACCGGCCATTAAAGACCACTGATTTAGTGTTGGTTTTACCCAATAGAAAGGAATAATTAGAGAAACTAGTAAGGCCCCTACCATTCCAGTAATTAAGAGAGTAAGCAATGGATTGTCTGAGGTGCTTAATTTACGGGTAATAATAAGATAAAATCCATAAAAGAATCCTGTTGCTAAAGCGGCCATACTTGCGAAGTTAAATTCAAGAAAACCAGGTCTAATAACAATTAATGACCCAATAAACCCAACAGCAACAGCTGTCCACCTTCTAAAACCAACTTTTTCTCCTAATAAAATAGGTGAAAATGCTGTTACTATTAAAGGAGCTATAAATGCTAAAGTTAAGGCTTTAGCTAATGAGATGACTGAAATTGCATAAAAAAAACAGATATTAGCAGATAGTAAAATTAGACCTCTAAATATTTGAAGCTTAGGTTTATCTGACCAAACAAGTTGTTTTTTGTAAAAAAAAAGCATTATAGGAAAAACAAAAGCAACAGTAAAAAAATATCTAGCCCAAGTAATTTGTAAAATTGGAAGATCATCACTTAAATATTTAGCAAAACCATCCATGACAGGTAAAAACATCCATCCTAGTAAGCTAAAAATAATGGCTTTCATAAGCCAATTGATACTATTTAATTGAAATACTTTAAAGCAAAGAATACCACAATTGGAATTGTGATAAATGACATTAATGTTGAAACGACAATAGTGCTAGCAACACTATCAATAATTTTTTTTGGTGAATAAATTGAAGCAACAAGATAATTTAATACAGCAGACGGCATTGAACACTGGATTAATAGAACACCCGCAGCAAATCCTGTTAAATTAAAATATCTTATCAATAAAAAACCTATGATAGGGCCAGCGATAACTCTACCAATTGATGATATTAATGCTTTTTTAAAAGAGAAGACTTTAAATCGTGTAAGTGCAATACCTAAAGACATCAAAATTAAAAATATAGTTGCATACATTAATAAAAAAGTTGTGTTTTCAATAAAAACTGGCGTCTTAATTTCAAAATAAAGTAAAAAAATAGAAATTATAATTGTATAAAATGGAGGACTTTTAAGAATTACATCAAAATTAAATTTTCTAGCAGCAAGAAATATACCTAATGTAAAATGACTTAATATTATCAAGGCTGAGATTGCAGCTGCAACACCTAAACCTTGAGATCCATAAGCAAACAAGCATATAGGTAGACCCATATTACCAGTGTTAGGCATTATAAAAGGAGGTAATTCACGAATAATATCTTTGGTATTAAGTAAAAATAAAATAATGATACCAATTAAAGAAAAAATTATAATTGCAATAAAGTAATACCAAAAATAATTTTTAAATATTTCAAATGACGTTCCTGTAGCTGTTAATGCATAAATTATCATTGCAGGTGTACCTACATTTGCGGCAAAATTTGTTATGAATGCTGTGTCTATTTTTGGATTTTTTTTACCCAAATAGTAACCAATACCAACAACAAAAAAAACAGGAAATAAAACCTCAAAGAGTTTTAGATATAAATCCATTAACCAAGTAATCTAATTAATATTGGATTTTTAAGTATATTCTTATTCTTCTTAAAGATAGATAGGCAATTACTACAATTTAGTTCTGACGTCTTATGAGTGATGATAACTATAGTAGCTTTATTATTTTTTTTATCAGGAGTTTGAATAATTCGCTTTATTGATATTTTATACTTAGCTAAACGATTAGTAATTTGAGATAATACACCTGGTTTATCCTTAACTTCAAATCTTAGATATAAAGAATTAATATAGTTATTTGAATTATAAGCTTTTAAAGATTTGAGCTTGGAGACTTTAACACCAAATGGGTTTTTAATATTGCCTCTTAAAATTGATAATAAATCAGATAGTAAAGCAGATGAAGTAGGTCCAGGTCCCGCACCCTCACCTTGTAAGATGCTTTCACCTACAGGCTTTCCTTCTATTATAACTGCATTCATCACACCATTAACATTGCCAATATAAGATTTCTTACTAACAAGACATGGATGAACAGTTTCAAAAAGTTGGTTATTTTTTAGTTCTGAAATACCCAATAATTTAACTCTTAGATCTAATTGATTTGCAATCTTAATATCTTTTAATTCAATTTTCTCTATACCTTCCATCAGACATTTATATTTTGAAATTTTACTATGAAATGCAAGTGCTGATAAAATTCTTACTTTTGCAAAAGCATCAAAACCGTTTAGATCCAATTTAGGATTACCAGGTTCAGCATAACCAAGTTTTTGTGCTTTTTTAAGAACTTCTGAAAAATTTGAGTTAGAGTTTTCCATCTCTGTTAAGATGTAATTTGATCGATAAATAATTTTTTTTTTTAATTGGTCTATGTTGATGTTCATT
>JACWEP010000050.1 GCA_014653375.1 Pelagibacterales bacterium SAG-MED48
CTCCAGTATATAACCACCCATCTTTTAAAACTTTATTTGTTTCTAATTCATTATTCCAATACCCCAACATTAACACTTTTTTTATTTTTTTTAGCAATTCTTTCTATCTCAAAAATTTCACTTTTTGACTCAGCATTAATTAAAAGTATTTTTTTATTAATTGCATATTTAATTTCCTCAACAGTCTTGCCTACACCTGAAAAAACAATTTTATTAGGTTTAATTCCAGCTTTAAGAGCTTTCATTAATTCACCCATAGAAACCACATCAGCTCCAAGACCTAATTTTCTTATTTCACTGATTAAATTTACATTAGTATTCGATTTAATTGCAAAACATATTAATGGAGAAAATGATTTAAAACTTCTTTTAAAGTTATTAATATTTTCTTTAAGTTGATTATATGAGTAGCAATAAGCTGGTGTACCAAATTTTTTGGCAATATTTTGTACTTTAACATTTTCAATTGATAGTTTTTTATTGATATATTTCATTAAGCTTTTTTAAATAATTCGTTACACTTTTCTGCTTCATTATTTTTTGGACAGCCTTTTTTTCCACATGAAATTATCAATAAAGAAAATAATATAATTATAGTAATTTTTTTTATCATTTTTGTTTTTTATATTTCATTATCATTTTTTTAATATTATCAAAAGATGTTCCTCCATAAGATTTTTTAGAGTTTATAGAATTCTTTAAATCAAACACTTTTAAAACATCATCATTCAATTTTGGTTCAATTTTTTTTAATTCTTCTAAACTTAATTCATTGAGTTTTTTTTTCTTCTTTTCAGCCAAATTAACTACCGCAGCAGTTTTTTGATAAGCTATTCTAAATGACATTGAATGATTTTTTACTAGATAATCTGCCAAATCTGTTGCTGTGATATACCCAGAATTTGCAAGTTCGAGCATTCGTTTTTTGTTAGCGCTAGAGTTTTTAAGTATTTCATCAAAAATTTTAAGACAATTCACTAATGTATCGTTTGATTTAAATACAATCTCTTTGTCATCTTGAAGATCTTTGAAGTATGATAATGGCAACCCTTTTAAAATCGTAAGCATAGAAAACAAATTTCCATAGCTACTTCCAACTTTTCCTCTTAAATATTCTAGTAAATCAGGGTTTTTCTTTTGAGGCATTATTGATGAGCCTGTTACAACTTTATCTGATAAATTTATCAAGTTAAATCCATCTGAATTCCAAATAATTAACTCTTCTGCAATTCTAGATATATGCATTGAACAAACTGAAACGCTATATAAAAAATCTAAAACAAAATCTCGATCAGAAACAGTGTCAATTGAATTACTTGTTGGTCTTTTA
>JACWEP010000051.1 GCA_014653375.1 Pelagibacterales bacterium SAG-MED48
TCAACATGGTAAACGAAAATTCTTGGTAAATACAAAAGTCCTGCCATCCACGAAACAACTGCGATCAAGTGCAAACTTTTAAATAACAAATAACTATTCATAATCTAAACATGGACATTTTTTAAAATTGTTTGGGCAACGAATTTTAGGTGGATAAAGTTTGTTGTTAAAATTATATTCTTCTTTTTTAATAATTAGTTCGGACATCGCTTTAATAAAATTTTCATTAGTGCCGAGAGCGGGAACTCTTGTATAATTCTTGCATCCATTTTTATCAGCCAATTCTTTATATTCTATGTCTAATTCAACCAAAGTTTCGGAATGCTCGGAGACAAAAGCAATGGGCACTAAAACAATATGTTTTTCTAATTTTGAATTTTCAATAATTACATCTTCTGTTGATGGACCTATCCATTTTAATGGACCTACACGACTTTGATAACTTAATATCCAATCTAAATTATTTATATTCAATGCTTTAACAATTTTATTAACCGACTGTTCTACTTGCCATTGGTACGGATCACCATTTTTTATATTTTTTTCAGGTAGTCCGTGTGCAGAAAAAATTAATTTATGGTTTTCTAAATTATCAATTTTTTTTATTATTTCATTTTTGTGAGCCAAAATAAAGTTATCATCTACTGGATAGCAGCAAATTGTACTTGTCTTTGCTTTAAAATTATTTTTTTTACAAATATTTTTCCATTCTTTAATAGAAGATCCTGAGGTCGCTGCAGAATACTGTGGATAAAGAGGCATTAAAATAACCTCATCTGGATTATAATTTTTAACATCATTAATAACAGTTTCTGCTCTTGGGTGCCAACATCTCATAACAATAAACGATTTATATTCTGAACCATCATCATCATCATTAAGTTTTGTCTCAAGGGCTTTTGATTGTTCTTCTGTTAACTTTAAAATGGGCGATGAACCACCAAGCTCTTGATAGATTTTTTTAGCAATTGGGGCCCTTCTTTTAGAAATCAATTTAGCAAGTGGAAACCTTAAAAAACTCGGTAAATTGAGTATCGCAGGATCATTAAATAGATTAAATAAAAAAGGCTCTACATTATCTAAACTATCGGGCCCGCCTAAATTAAAAAGGATAATGGCTTTCTTCATTAATAATTTTTCACTGTGGTAACCAAGCATTCAACCATCTCCGGGTTGGTTTCGGGTAAAACACCGTGCCCTAAATTAAAAATATAAGGATGATCTTTAAAAATATCCAAATATTTAATTGCT
>JACWEP010000052.1 GCA_014653375.1 Pelagibacterales bacterium SAG-MED48
GTGAGGAGATGACAATACTCGTTGGTCTTACACCAGAATTTTTTAGATGTATAACTTGCGGTGCAGATCTACAGCAACACATCAATGGTAAGATAAGTTATATACCAACACTTACTCCTAAAACTTTAAAATCAAATCTAGATAAATATTTCGATGGCAAAAAAGTTTAAATCGTTCGAGACAAGAGATAAGCCTAAGAAAAGAGGCGCTCGTCAACACAAGAAAAACAAGAACAAACACGAGAAAAGACAGAAAAAACAAACACGTTATAAAGGCCAAGGAAAGGGCTAACGACCCACAGCGACCCAAACAAATAATAATTATTTTTTATTATTGACAAATATCCCACAAGATACTACATTATCCATGTAATTCGAATCACCCTATTATGGAAGATTTAAATTACATTTAGCTAATAACTAACAAAGGAGTACATATGAAAGCTAAAAAGAAAAGTGCCAATGGCACAGTTAAAATGACTGACTTTATAGAAAAAGTTAGTGAAGTAAACGAAACAAAACAATATGATTTGTTCTGTTTTGTAAAAGGTAATCGAGGCGTTAACCAATCACATGTTAATAAATTGATTGCTAAAATAAAAAGAAAGAATCTAAGGGAAATACCAATCTACGTTGGACCTATGAATAAAGACGGAAAGTATCCGATCCTCGATGGTCAACACAGATTTGAAGCGTATAAAACTTTAGATCTACCGATAAGATTCATAATCGTGGACTACATGACTATTAATGATGTACCGAGTATGAACTCTACAAAGTTAAGTTGGGGTAATAAAGATTATCTTCAACGATATGTAGACAAAGATATGCCATCATACATTTATTATAAAAAGTTTATGGAAACATATACTTTAGATAATAAATTTTCTGTTGTGACTACCATATTAAATGGTGTTTACAAAAGAGAAAGAGGTCTGGAAGTAGACTTTGTTGATGGTAGGTTTGATATATCAGATACAGCTAAACAGAATGCTGAAAAGATTGGAGTCTTTTTAGGCAATGTGTTTGATGTATTAGGTAAAGAAGTGAAGAATAGTTTCTTCATGTTTGCATTACTGCATGCAATATCTCACAAAAATTTTAACAAAGAACATTTTGTGGGTAAGCTAAAGAAAAGATCTAAGATGTTTTCTGGTTGTGTGAATACTTTACAATGGTATGATGTCATTAAAAAAGTGTATAAACTACGAAACCAAAAATATAAGGTT
>JACWEP010000053.1 GCA_014653375.1 Pelagibacterales bacterium SAG-MED48
GCAGCACAAAAAGCATTTGAAGGTGAGTGGCCTAAACTACTTCCAAGAGAAAGAGCAAAATTTTTAAGAGCTATAGGAGATCAATTAAGACAAAATGCTGAAATGCTTGGTGAAATTGAAACAATTGATACAGGTAAACTTTTTAGAGAAACAAAAAAACAAGCAATTTATATAGCTGAATATTATGATTATTACGCTGGTCTTGCAGATAAAGTTGAGGGAACAGTGCTACCAATTGATAAACCAAATGTTCAAGCAATAACTACTAGAATTCCAATTGGTGTTATAGCAGCAATCATTCCTTGGAATTCACAAATGTTTTTAACAGCTACAAAATTAGCTCCTGCTCTTGCGATGGGTAACACTGTAGTAATTAAATCATCTGAACTTGCTCCAGCTGTTATGTTTGAATTTGCAAAACTTATAGAAAAAACTGGTATCCCTAAAGGAGTAGTAAATGTTATTACTGGTTTTGGTGATCCATGTGGAAAGACACTTACAAGTCATAACTTAGTTGAAAAAATTGCATTTACAGGTGGTCCAGAGACTGCAAGACATATCATTAGAAATTCAGCTGATAACCTATCTGAAGTAAGTTTAGAATTAGGTGGAAAAAGTCCTGTTGCTGTTTTTGATGATGCAGAACAAGAAAATGCAATAAATGGAATTACTGCGGGAATATTTGGTGCAAGTGGTCAAAGCTGTATAGCTGGATCAAGACTTTATATTCAAAAAGGTATTTATGATGAATTTTTAGACAAACTTTCTAAGCGAGCGTCTAAAATTAAAATTGGAACTCCTATGGATCCAAACACTGAAATGGGGCCATTAAGTAGTTTTAAACAATTAGAAACAATTGAAAAAATATCAAAAATACAATTGATCAAGGTGGAAAAATAAAATGTGGTGGTAAACGACACTCTTTTTCTAATAAAGGATATTATTTTCCAGCGACAATTGTTGAATGCGATAACCATAATTTACCTGTTGCAGAAAATGAATTATTTGGACCAGTTCTATCTGTGATGAAGTTTGACACTGAAGAAGAAGTGATAAACAAGATGAATGATAATCAGTATGGATTATCGTCTGGAGTTTATACTAGCAATCTTTCAAGAGGAATGAGAGTTTCTAAAGCAATAAGAGCAGGAATAACGTTTGTAAATACTTATAGATTAATTTCTCCATCTGCTCC
>JACWEP010000054.1 GCA_014653375.1 Pelagibacterales bacterium SAG-MED48
AATGAGTTATTTGGACCTGTTTTATCAGTTATGAAATTTGATACAGAGGAAGAAGTAATTAATAAAATGAATGATAATCAATATGGGTTATCTTCTGGCGTTTATACCAGTAATCTTTCGAAAGGAATGAGAGTTTCAAAAGCAATAAGAGCAGGTATTACATTTGTAAATACTTATAGATTAATTTCTCCTTCCGCGCCCTTTGGGGGCATTAAAGATAGTGGTTATGGTAAAGAAGCAGGAATTGAGTCGATAAAAGATTATACAAGAGTTAAAACAACCTGGTTTTATACTTCAGACGAACCATCTTTAGATCCTTTTTCAATTAGATAATCGTTTGCCTTTCAAACATATATTAATCTTACTGTTTATAATGGCTGCACATGGTAGTGCTTTTCCAATTGCTAAATTAGCATTAAATAATTCTGTACCTCCAATATTAATGGCATCACTTAGAATGGGATTAGTATTAATAGTCTTAATTCCTTTCTGGAGGTTTAGAATTCCAAATAAAAAATATTTTTTACCTCTGTTAGCTTTTTCAATTTCTATGGGTGTAATGGTTTATGTTTTTATGAATTTGTCGCTTTATCATTCATCAATTATTTCTCCTATAATAGTTGGCTCACAATTAGCAATTCCGTTTGGAATTCTTGCTAGCTCATTAATGCTTGGAGAAAATATAAGTTCAAAAAAATGGGTTCTTATATTTACTGCTTTTATAGGAATTATAATAATATTTTTTGATCCAAAATTGGCTAATAATTTTTTAGGTTTATTTTTTGCTAGCTTAATGGCATTATTTTTTGGTTTGGCTCAAGTTTATTCAAGACAATTAAAAAATTTAGATACTAGTGTACTTAACTCAAGTGTTGCTTTATTTGGTTTTACAATTTTATTTATAATTTCTTACTTTATTGAAGGCGAAACAGTTTTAAATATAAAGAATATTAGTTTAGACTCGTGGCTACTAATATCTTACCAGGCAATTATAGTTTCTCTTTGTGCGCATCTATTAATGTTTTATTTATATAAATTTTATACAGTTGGAAAAATATTTCCTTTCTATTCTTTGTTCCCTATATTTGGAATAATCATGACTTTTTTAATTTTTGGGGAAATTCCAACGATGTTATTTCTTATAGGTGGTATAATTGTTATCAGTTCTGTCTTTTTG
>JACWEP010000055.1 GCA_014653375.1 Pelagibacterales bacterium SAG-MED48
CTATCTCCTTTGCATGATCTTCTCCCAAAAGATTAATTCTCTCCTTTCTAGATTCTAAAAATTTATTCATAATTTTTTCTTTTATTTCATCATCTTTTGAAGAAATTAATTCTTTAAGCTCAACCTCACTAAAACTTTTTCCAACAATTTGTTTAAGACGATTGCTAAATTCACTACTTTTAGGGTTTGATAAGTTCTTAATTTTTAACTTTATAATATCTTGAATTATTTCATTTAAAAATTCATCAGAGTAACTAAATATGTTTTTACTATTCATTGAATCTTTTCTTTGAGAAAATACAACGTGTCGTTGGTCATTTAAAACGTTATCAAATTTAATTAAAGTTTTTCTTATATCAAAGTTTCTAGCCTCAACTTTTTGTTGAGCTCTCTCAAGTGCTTTATTTATCCATGGATGATCAATGCTCTCCCCATCTTTGAGTCCTAATTTTTCTAACATCTTATTCATAGACTCGGATCCAAAGATTCTCATTAAATCATCTTCAAGACTTACGTAAAATATAGAACTTCCCTCATCACCTTGTCTACCAGATCTACCTCTTGCTTGATTATCAACTCTACGAGACTCCATTCTCTCAGTTCCTATAACAAATAATCCACCTAAGGATTTTATCTTACTTTTATCAGTTTTAAGTTGAACTTCTGGAATAGAACCTTTTTTTCCACCAAGCTGAATATCCACACCTCTTCCGGAAATACTTGTTGTAATTATTACTGATTTTTCTTTACCAGCATTTGCAATTATATCTGCCTCATTTTCATGGTTTTTAGCATTTAAAACTACATGTTTTATATTTTTTTTCTTTAATAAAACTGAATAAACCTCAGACTTATTAACACTAGACGTAAAAATTAAAATTGGCTGTTTAGCTTCATGACATTCAATTATTTTATCAATAATAGCATTATTTTTTTCATTTTCTGTTCTAAAAATTTGATCATTATAATCTTTTCTGATCATTTCATTGTTAGTTGGAATTATCACAACAGGTAAATTGTAAATTTCAAAAAATTCTTCAGCTTCTGTAGCAGCAGTTCCTGTACATCCAGAGATTTTTTTATAAAGTTTAAAATAATTTTGATAAGTTATAGATGCTAAAGTTTGATTTTCAGCTTGAATATTGATTTGTTCTTTTGCTTCTAAAGCT
>JACWEP010000056.1 GCA_014653375.1 Pelagibacterales bacterium SAG-MED48
TTCTTTCCTTCTTTTTTAAGAACATATTGTCCTTTTTCACGAATACCCTTACCTTTGTAAGGTTCAATTTTTCTATAAGTTTTAATTTTTGATGCAACTGATCCCACTTGCTGTTTATCAGAACCTGAAATTTTTAAAGTTGTTTGTTTCTCTACTTCGATCTTAATACCATCTGGAATATCGTAGTTTATATCGTGGCTATACCCAAGTTGAAGATTTAACTGATTTCCTTTTAATGCAGCTCTATAACCAACTCCAACAAGCTCTAAAATTTTCTCATAACCTGTGCTAGATCCAATTACAGCATTATTAATCAAACTTCTATTCATACCCCATAGTCTTTTAGAATTTTGATCAACTTTTTTAGGTTTTATTGAAATTTCCTTACCTTCTTTAATGTCGAGGTTAAACATTTCTAAATCAATACCAATAGATTTTTTCCCTAAAGGACCTTCGATATTTATTATATTTCCAGCTAAAACAACTTTGACTTTTTCTGGAATTGAGATGCTTATTTTACCAATTTTTGACATTAAAATACCTTACAAATTATTTCGCCACCAACACGTTGTTTTCTTGCATCAATATCTGTCATTACACCTTTAGGTGTTGACACTATTGCAATTCCCAACCCATTGTTTACTTTTGGCAAACTTTCTGCACTAGAAAAAATTCTTCTTCCAGGCTTAGATACTCGTTCAAAAGCACTGATAACTGGATTTCCAGAATGATATTTTAATTCTAAAGATAAAGTTGGTTTCTTATCTTCATCATTTATTTTAAAATCTTTAATAAAACCCTCGTTTTTAAGAATATCAGCAATTTTAGTTTTAAAATTTGATGATGGTAATGCTACTTTTTTATGATTTCTAGCTTGAGCATTTTTAACTCTTGCTATCATATCTCCTATTGGATCACTTAAACTCATAATTTCCTTTCTACCAGCTTGACTTAGTCATTCCTGGAATTAATCCAGCTAAACCTAAGTCCCTTAAAGCTATTCTTGATATTTTTAACTTTCTATAAACCCCATGAGGTCTACCTGTAATTTTACATCTATTCATTACTCTTGTTTTTGCAGAATTTCTTGGCATTTGAGATAATTTTTGCTGTGCTCTAAATCTTTCTTCTAAAGGCAATTTTTTATCCATAATTATCTTCTT
>JACWEP010000057.1 GCA_014653375.1 Pelagibacterales bacterium SAG-MED48
GTATTTACTAAAAGTGGAATGATTGCAAAACACTTTACTGAGAATGCAAAAATAGGAATGATAGGAGTGAACGTTCCCATACCTGTGCCTGTAGCTTACCATAGCTTTGGGGGATGGAAACGGTCATTATTTGGGGATCATTCAATGCATGGACCTGAAGGAGTAAGATTTTACACTAAATTAAAAACTGCAACTGTAACTTGGTCAGAAGATGATAGTGGTCCAGAATTTACAATTCCAGTTCTATCATAGTTTTTAGTAAAATTTCGAGTTGATGAGTGAAATAAATAGTAGGACTTCACCTAGAAGAATATTAAACATCCTGGAGGAAATTTTATTAGATCCAGATAATTTTACTGCTAAAAAAATATCTCATAAATTAGAAATTCCCTTAGCAACAGTTTATCGACATATAGAAACTTTATGTGATGAGAGATTTCTAATTGCCGATAATTCAAAGAAATATATTCCAGGACCAAAAATAAGAAATATAATTTTACATAGTTTGCCCTATGAACCAAACTTTACACTTAGAAGATCATATTTAAGAAAGCTTACTGAAGAAATAAAAGAGACTGTCAGCTTGTCAGTCCCAATTGGAACAAAGCTTGTTTATTTTGACAGAATTGAATTTCATTGGCCTATGCAGCTTAATCTAGAAGCTGGTGACCATCTACCATTGCATGCATCTGCTTCTGGAAAGCTATATCTATCATCTATTAAAAAAGTAGATGCATTAGAAATATTTAATAATATTAAAACTCCAAAATCTGCCAAAAATACTATTACAGATATTGACAAATTTAAAAAAGAGTTAAATAAAATCAATAAACAAGGATATGCATTTGATGATGAGGAGTGGTTTAATGGAATGGTTGGAATATCTTTGCCTATTACAAATTCCAAAAATGAATTATGCTTTTGTTTATCTACTCACACAGCAAAAAGTAGAAAAAATATAGATGATTTAAGAAAAATTTATCCTGTGATGTTATCTGCAGCTAAAAATTTAAAGAAAGCTTTGTTTAAAGACTAGAAGTTGCTAACATTTTTTTAATTTCAGCTATTGCTTTTGCTGGATTCAAGCCTTTTGGACAAGCACTTGTACAGTTGAGAATAGTATGACATCTATAAAGTTTTAATTCATCAGCAACCT
>JACWEP010000058.1 GCA_014653375.1 Pelagibacterales bacterium SAG-MED48
TAAATCTTTTAAACTATCTATCGCGGCTAGTGCAGTTTGTGGAATATCATTGATCTTCAGATCTAACCAAAAGTCTTTCTTAAACTTTTCTAAAAATTTTCTTCCATTTTTTAGAATAAAAAAACTGAAGCCCAAATTTTGGAACAATCTTAAGTTTAGTTGTTTGTGTTTGTTTTATTATTTTTTTTATTTCACTTAAATTAGAGGTATCACAAGCAACAAAAATGTTTTTATGTTTCATCGTTTAATTTTTTAAACAAGTCTTTTGACATTTTAAAGTGAATTGTTTTCTTTTCTGGTGTATTAACCTTTTCGCCTGTTTTAGGGTTTCTTGATATTCTTGCTTTTTGAATATTTGTTGAAAATACCCCAAAACCCCTAAGTTCTACTCGGTCTCCTCTTTTAAGAGCTTGCTTGATTTCACCAAGGATAATATTGGTAAATTTTTCGAGGTCTTTCTTTAGAAAATTTGGATAATTATCTGAGAGTTGTTTTAAAAGCTTTGATTTTACAATAGCCAATTTAAATCTTCTGTTTACTCTTTATCTTCTTCTTTTTTCTTTAAATCTTCAGAAAGTGATGAGAAAGGTAAGTTTTTACCAGAACCTTCAGATCCGTATTTATCTAAAGCTTCTTTTTTCTCAATTTCTTCTAATAATTTAATACTTAATGTAACTTTTCTTTTATCTAGATCCATATCTGCTATCGCACAATCAAGTTTTTCACCACCTGTCCATCTGCTTGGTCTAGCGTCAGCTGCGTTAATCGCAATTGCTGACTTTTTAATTTGAAAATCCATTTCACATCCCTCAGGTCTAACAGTCAAACCTTTATTGTCAGTAGAAATAACTTTGACAGTAATAGTTTGATTTTTAGATTTGTCATTAAACCAATCAAAAGGATCTGCTTGAGTTTGTCTTAAACCAACTCTAATTTTTTGTTCAGATGCTTTAATTTCAAGAACCTTAACTTTAATTTTGTCACCTTTTTTGTATTTTTCTAATTCTTCTTCACCATTGTTTAGGTAAGTTAAATCATTACAGTGTAAAAAAGCATCTACATCTAAGTCTTCTACTTTAACAAATAATGAGTATTCATTTTTATTAACCACCTCACCTTCAACAATTGTTCCAACT
>JACWEP010000059.1 GCA_014653375.1 Pelagibacterales bacterium SAG-MED48
TTACAGCCATAGCAGATGACCTATCTAAATATGCATCTAAAATAGATTTGAGTTGTTTTTGAACATTTGATGAAACTCTAACAAGTGCATCAACTAAATTTTTTGGTAAATTTTCATTTAATAAAAGAGTTCTTTTTGAAATATTTTTTGCTAAATCACCTATTCGTTCAAGATCAGAAGATATTTTTAATGCAGTAACGGTCTCTCGAAGATCAATTGCCATTGGTTGTCTTAAGGCAATTAAGTTTACAACCTGCTGTTCAACTAAAGTTTCAAATTTATCAATTTTTTCGTCATTTTTAATAACAGTTTCAGCATTATCACTATTTCTCGATATTATAGCTTGAGTGGCTTTTACTAAAGCTTCTTCACAAAAGCCGCCCATCTTAACAATATTGCTATTTAAATTTTTAAGTTCTTCCTCATAGGATTTTACTGTGTGTGGTGCTTCCGACATTAGCCAAACCTCCCTGTAATATAATCTTGCGTTTTTGTATTATCTGGATTCTTAAATATTTTATCAGTTAATCCATGTTCTATCAATTCTCCTAAATGGAAAAAACCTGTTCTTTGTGAGACCCTTGCTGCTTGAGCCATAGAGTGAGTAACAATAATAATTGTATGTTCTTTCTTTAATTCATCAATTAGCTCTTCTATTTGAGCTGTAGCAATAGGATCTAAAGCAGAACAAGGTTCGTCCATTAAGATGACCTCCGGTTGTACTGAAATAGCTCTTGCTATACATAGCCTTTGTTGTTGACCACCAGACAAACCTGTTCCAGGTTCATGAAGTCTATCTTTTACTTCTTCCCAGAGTGCAGCTTTTTTTAAACTTATCTCAACTATTTCATCCATTTCTTGTTTTGATTGAGCCATTCCGTGTATTGAAGGACCATAAGAAATATTTTCGTATAATGTTTTTGGAAATGGATTTGGTTTTTGAAAAACCATTCCAATTTTTTCTCGCAACCTTACTACGTCACACCCTTTATCGTTGATATTAAAATCATTTATAACTATCTCTCCTTGAACTTTACATATATCGATTACATCATTCATTCTATTTAAACATCTTAAAAAAGTAGATTTACCACATCCTGATGGTCCAATTAAGGCTGTTACTTGATTTTCTTC
>JACWEP010000006.1 GCA_014653375.1 Pelagibacterales bacterium SAG-MED48
CACTTCCACCAGCTGTCGTTGCAGTGATACTAGTAATTGTTGCAGTTGAGCTTGCATCTGCATCAGTATCATTATCAGTCATGTCTCCAGTATTACTGCCAGTGCTGGTTCCAGAAACAGCTGAACCACCATCTGTAACAGTTAAAGTTCCACCTTCTTTAATATAACCTGTATCTGCAACTGCAGTTGGATCGTCATTGATACCTGTAACTGTAATTATTAATGTTGCAGTATCAGTTCCACCATTTCCATCAGACACTGTATAAGTAAAACTATCTGTTTCAGTATCTCCAGCATCTAGTGCATCCGCTGCTGCTTGATCTGCAACATAAGTATATGTACCATCTGCTCCAACCGTTAATGTTCCATAAGTTCCAGTTATTGATGTCCCACTTGAATTATAAGAACTACTTCCAGCAACTGAACTATTAGATCCACCTGTTACTGCGATTTGTGTAACAGTTAGTGTATCGCTGTCACCATCGGTATCATCTGCAACTAATAAACCTGAACCAGAGCTTTGTGTTACTGTTGCATCCTCATTTACAGCATCTGTATCATTTACTGCGGCTGGTGCTGAATTACTAGAGGCAACAGTGAAAGTAATGGTACCTACATCGTAAGCAAATGATCCTGAATTGGTTTCATTATCACGTGTTGTAAATGTAAATGTATCGGTTGCTGTTGAACCGTGAGAAATATTATTACTTGCACTTGCTGTATAAGTATATGTTCCGTTTGAAGCAATATTTAATGAACCATAAGTTCCTGAAACTGTTGAGCCAACCCCAGTATTATTGGTTACAATTGAATTATTTGAACTTTCATTTCCTGAAGCAACACCAGTTACTACTAAAACACTATCAGCATCATCACTATCTGCAACACCATCATGAACGTCACCTGAACTTGTTCCACCTGCAGATACAGTTGATCCAACTGTTGCATTTGTAACATCTGGTGCAGCATTAACAGATATAGTCATAGTATATGCTGATGAACTGTATTCTGTTCCATCATGAACTTTAAAACCAAACGTTGGATTACTTTCTGAATTTGCAGCTGGGGTAAATCTTAAACGATTATTTCCTATATCTGACGCTGTTATTTCTTGATTTAAAGTTACATCACTCCAACTAGAACCATTTGAATATTCTAAAGTGCCCGCACTTTCTAAAGTAGTAATTTTAACTTTTGATAAACTGTCACCACTGTCACTGTCTGAAAAATTAAAGTCACCAGCTGCAAATATTTTTGTAATATTAGATGGAGTTCTATCACCTGCTGTGGATTCTTGGTTATTTTCATTAATATATACCGTTCCATTTGATGCAGTGGGTGCATTATTAGTTGATTGCTTTACTATAACACGAATATAATCACCTGTATTACTACTATTATTTCCCCAACCAAAACTTAAATAATTATTAGTACCTGATCCATGATCTCCAACGGATACCCAATCAGCACTATCACTAGTTTTATTATAATTATAAAAATTTGGATTTTCTACAAGCCTACCTCCATCACTATCTTGACGATTAGTTGTATGACTATTGTTCTTCATATCATAAGTAAATGAGCTACTATGATATTGAACACCATCAACGTTATCTCCTCTTGTATACGCTTGATCAAAGAAAATACCAACGATCTCACCATCAAAAACTGCAGAGCCAAAGGAACTGCTACCTCTTCTATTACTACCGCCAAGATATGCTACTAAATATGAATTAACTGTCATACTTTCAGAAGCGTTTTGATCTGAGTCACCTGTTATAGTTGCATTTTTGCCAGTTCCACTATCGCTTAAACCAGTATCCGTTGTATCAATGTCTATATTAGAAATTTTTGTTCCACTCGAAATACTTATATTTGATCTCTCCAGAGCTAGTCCATATTGAGTATTTGGGCTTGATATGTGGGAATACATACCACTACTTCCTAGTCCCATTTTTGTCTGAAGTGATGTAAGCATATCAACATTGCCTGATGCTATATGAGTAACGCCACTACCAGATACTACTCCTGTTGTAGTTAACGTGTCTAATGAATGATCATAATGTCTTACATTTAAACTTTTAACATCAATGAAACCCTCTTCTTTTTCTAAATCCCAGTCTCCATCTTTACCAGTAAGGTCATCTGAAGCTGCAATGTCTGCTTTAGTAATCTCTGATATTTTTTTAATTAACAGTTCACCTTGTTCTGTGGATGCAACGTTACAACCATAAAATAAAATATCTCCTGTCTCTGTTAAAGATTGACCAATAGATGAAAGAGTTGATTGGTAACTATCGATGGTGTCATTATTTAAAAAAGCATTTCCAAATAAGATTTGACCAGCCGAACCGTGACCAATAAGGTGTAAAGCATCAATATTTTCTCTATCCTTTAAAATTTCACCTATTCTTTTAAAACCATCTTCATTTGCATTGATTAAATAAAACTCAGTATTTTTCTTAAAAGAACTTGTTATTGTTTCATAATCTTCAACTGCACTATCAATAAAAACGATGTTTTTTTTATCGTTTCTTGCCTCTCTACCAATAGTTGTAAATGGAATTTCTGTACTATTTTGACTTCCCTCTTTATATATGTCTTTATTTTTAGAATATTTTTTAATTTCTTGCTGATTTCTCTCATCAATTAGATCTAAAAATGTAGAAGCTCCGGCTCCATCAAGCATTATTCTTTGCTCTAATGGCTCTATAAATAGCTTCTGTTTCCTTATTTTTTTATGCTTTATCTCCATCAATTGTAATTGTTTAGTCAATTATTGGAAAATATGATTATGTAAGTGATCAATATGAGTTTTGGGCTTTAAAAAAACTCAAAATGAACAGAAATTGCACTAAATTTGAGTCTTAAATCTTAATTTCTTCAGCATAATTTCTTTAGCATAATTTCTTTAGCATAATTTCTTTAGCATAATTTCTTTAGCATATCTGTCTAATGTATTCTCTATTGGGGTATCAAAATAAACCCAAAATGATCGTAGTTTAATACATTTATGATTTAAATAATTTAAAAAAACTTTGTGATGATAAAAAAAATAACAAAAATATTATTAATTATATCATTTGGTGCTCTGATTTCGTGTGCAAAGAGAAGTCCTGAACCAATTTCAACTGATATAATTTCTAAATCTGCAGGTGAAGACTTAGCTAAAATTAAACAGATTAAAGAACAAAATGATCTATTTAACCTAGGTTTAAAAATAGATCTATACACTGCAATTGCACTTGCAATAGAAAATAACAAAGATTTAAGAGTTAAAATTTTAGAAACATCTCTTTCTCATAAAAAAATTGAAGATGTTAAATTCGATATGTTACCAACAATGGCAGCTAATGCAGGTTATACAAGTAGTGACAAATATAAAGCCACAACCAGCGCAACTGTTCCAAGTAATGACAAAGCAGGAAGTATAGGTAACAATTATTCTACATCAAGAAATAGAGATGTATTTGAACAAGATGTTGGTTTTTCTTGGAATGTATTAGACTTTGGTCTTTCTTATATAAGAGCAGGACAAAGTTCAGATAGGTATTTGATATCAAAAGAACTAGAAGAAAAAGTAGCCAGTAATATTAAAAGAGACGTAATTAGAGCTTATTGGAATGCACTTTCTGCAGATAAATTAATTAGAAAATATGATCCATTATTAATTAAAGTAAACAATGCTTTAAATGATAGTCAAAAAATTGAAGAACTATTGTTACAAAAACCAATGGATGCACTTTTATATCAAAAAGAGCTATTAGATATTCAAAGAGCATTACAAAGTCAAAAACAAAGTTTTGTTAATGCTAAAATCGAATTAGGATCTTTAATGGGGCTACTTCCTAATGAAAAATTTACTCTTATAGAGACTGATCTTCCAATAAATGAATTGGATATGAAAATAGATGAAATGGAATCTCATGCGTTAGTCAATAGGTCAGAGTTATTAGAAAACCGTTATGAGGAAAGAATTTCAATTGCAGAGACAAAAGCAGGTATGAGATCTTTATTACCAGGGTTAAATTTCAATGCTGCATGGACAAGTTCATCTAATGATTATTTAATGAATAAAACTAACTTTGAATATGGGTCCTCAATTGGTGCAAATTTATTGAATGTATTTAGAGCACCAAAATTAAAGAAAATAAACAAGAAGAATACTGAAATTATAAAAGAACAAAGATTAGCTTTATCAATGGCAGTATTATCACAAGTTCATATATCTAATATTGAATATCAAATGGCTTTAGAAGAATATGAAACTGCTGATCGTTATTATGATGTTTCAAGAAAAATTACCGAACAAGTTAGAAATGCTCAAAAAATCGCAAGATTTGGAGAATTAGAACTAATAAGAGAAGAAGCAAGTTTATTAGTTGCCGAACTTAGAAAAGATATAGCATTTTCAAAAGTTCAATTTAGTATTGCGCAAGTTTACACATCAGTGGGTGTAGATGTCACTCATTTACATTTGCTAGATACTAAGAAAAAATTGGGAATAGGTACTAATGAGTATGCTCAAATTATCAGAAATAATTTTAAATATACTGGGAAAAAATATAAAGCTTATGTAAGAAAACCAATAAAATTTCAAAAACCAGTTCTAACAAGTGATAATGACACTTTTAGTAGCTTCAAATTCTCAGAAAATACATTTAAATTAGACGGTAAGGGTAGAACTCAATATAGTGCAAATTTGAGTAATAACGCACCACTTCCAAAATGGATTAGCTTTCTACCATCTCAAAGAACATTTGTAGTTAATAAAAAAAATAAAGGCAAAATTGATGAAATTAAACTTACAGTTAATGCAAGTAATATAAATGTAGGGACAAAGGATACTTTTACATTGGTTATTGATCAAGATTTAAGAAAAAAAAGATTAGCTGAACAAAAGAAAACTGTAAAAAAACTTAAAAAAGAAAAAAAGAAAAAAGTTGTTAAGAAAGAAGTAGATAAGCCAAAAATAAAAAAAGATAAAAAATTAGCGAAAGAACAAAAAAGATTAGCGAAGATTAAAGCTAAAGAAGAGAAACGATTGGCTAAAGAACAAAAAAGATTAGCAAAGATTAAAGCTAAAGAAGATAAAAAATTAGCAGTAGAAAAAGCTAAAGAAGAAAAACGATTGGCTAAAGAACAAAAAAGATTGGCAAAGATTAAAGCTAAAGAAGATAAAAAATTAGCAATAGAAAAAGCTAAAGAAGAGAAACGATTGGCTAAAGAACAAAAAAGATTAGCGAAGATTAAAGCTAAAGAAGATAAAAAATTAGCAGTAGAAAAAGCTAAAGAAGAAAAACGATTGGCTAAAGAACAAAAAAGATTAGCGAAGATTAAAGCTAAAGAAGATAAGAAGTTAGAAAAAATTAAAGCAAAATATGAAAAAAAATTAAAGAAATTGAAAAAACAAGAAGAAAGAAAATTGAAGAAAAAAAAAGAAAAAGAAGTAGAAGCTAAACGTAAGAAAATAGATAAGAATAAAAACAAACAATCTTAGAGGTAGACTTTAAATTAAAGATAAGTAAATTGATTATATGAGCGAGGAAAATATTAAAAAAGATGTTCAAAGCCCAAAAAATATTGAAATAAAAATAAATGCTAAATCAGGAAAAGCTTCAGGTAATTTATTTAAAAGAAATCCAGTAGTTTCAAATAACCCATCGTTAAAAGCAGGTCAAAATTTATCAGGAAAACTTGATTTTAGTAAAAATAAAAAAGATACATTTAAGGTAAAATCAGGTCAGATTACAACTGGTCAGATTTCAAAACCAAAAAAATAATCATTTACCGTTCTCGAATTAGTAAATTTAGGTGAGGTTAACCAAATCTAATTTTTAAAATTGAGTAAAATTCTTAAAATGAACCTAAACATTACCAAGGAAATGGTGAATAATAGTTCTTTTTTGTGGGTGAAGTCTGTGCTCAAATAAATATAAACCCTGCCAAGTTCCAAGCAATAATTTACTATCTTTAATACTTAAAGAGATTTGATTATTAGTTAATGCTGATTTTATATGTGCAGGCATATCATCTTTTCCTTCCGTGGTGTGGACATATAATTTGTTATCCATAGGGACTAATTTATCAAAATAATTTAATAAATCTGTTTGAACATCAGGATCAGCATTTTCTTGAACAATTAATGATGCACTGGTGTGTTGAATACTTAAATTTAACATTCCATTTTTAAAATTATTCTTATTTATCCAATTAATTGTTTCATTAGTAAATTCATACAACTTTTGACCATTGGTATTTATTTGAAGGTTATAAAATTCCTGTTTCATTAATTATATTCAATAGATGTTAATTCATATAAACGACTAATAGAACGTTTAAACGGTTTTTCTAATAATCTAGATGAAGTAAATTCATCTAGATTTTGGTTGGCAGTTACTGCAATGGGTATATTTTTATCATAAATAACATCTAGTAAAGTTATAAAACGTTGTTGTTGATTAGAATTAGTGTCATTAAATTGTGGTATTTGATCTATTACAATAAATTTACAATTTTTAATTATTGCTAAATAATCTTCTGCACCTAAATTTTGATCACATAGTTCATTAAAATTAAATCTTGCAATTCCTTCATAATAATTTTTAATTATAAAATCTCTTTCTTTTACATTGATTGTCATTGAAGATTGTTTTTTATCTTTAGTTATAGTTCTAAAAAATTTATTAATCTTAAAGTTTATCTCTTGGTTTAATGGATAGAAATATCTCTGTTTTTGATTGTTATTTGATTTTCTATAATCATCTTCAATTTTAAGTTCGTGTTCAATTGATTGATCTTCCATTATCTTTATAAAAGGTTTAAACTGATCTCTTTGAAGACCATCTTTATAAAGCTCTGAAATTTTAGTATTAGAAGTTACCATTATTTTGATATCTTCTTTATAGATTTGATCGAACAATTTTCCTAAAATCATTGCATCCACAATATTAGTTACTTGAAACTCATCAAAGTAAATTAAAGAAGCTTTCGATTTTAAATTTTGAACAAATTGATTAATTACATTTTCTGAATTTTTTTCTTTTTGCTCATGAACAAAATCATGAAAACTTAACATAAACTCATTAAAGTGCTGTCTGATTTTTTTTTCATCTACTTGATTGAAAAAAAAATTTAAAATCATTGTTTTTCCAACACCTACATCTCCATATAAATAAAAACCTTTCTTTGAAGATTGTTTTGAAAAAAATTCTGAAAAAAATGATTTAAAATTATTTTGAAAATATTTTTCTAATTTTTTGATAACATCAAATTGATTTGTATTAACTTCCAACTCTTGTTCATGACAATAAGTTGCAAACTTTTTTTCAAATATATTTGGCATCAATGTTTTTTAGTTTTAAAATCAATTCCATATTCTGATCTTGGCCCTTTTCTTAATCCAAAAGGTCCAGATAAGAATATAGTTAAAGGCCTTGTTCCTGGTTTTAAATCAACTCTATGTAAATTATTTGCTGAGCGAAAACCTATATACCCTGGGGGTCTCCAATATTTACCAGTGCTTAGAGTTTCCCAATATCCTCCTCTTATTATAATGGTTATATAAGGAAAAGTGTGGTTATGAACGCCCTCACCATGATCGTCTGCCAACATTTCATGAATTAAGATATTAAAGGGGAACCATCTTGGTCTATGTCTAAATAAAACATAATATCTATTCATCCAAGGTTTCGCCTCACTATATTTTGGATGAGATGGTCCTCTGTCTAATACAACTTTTTTTCTTCCGATCTTATCTAATAATTTTAAGATCATGACTAATTATACTGAATAATTGATCCATTTTTAATTATAAAAATATTATCATTAATAATAAATGGTCTTGAAATAAAATCACCAGAAACTTTTTCCACCCTTTTTACTTCACCAAGATTTAAGTCAGCTACAATCATTTTTCCATCAGTATTTGTTAAATATAAATTTGTATTACCAATTGCAAACCCAACTGGCTTAATATTTTTTCTTTCCTTTAATTTGTAATACTTAAATAAATCAGTGACACGAATTATATTTCCTTTATTTTTTTCTATTACTATTAAATAACCTTCATTAGAAACAGTAAAAATTAAATTTCCTGTAATTATTGGTGTGATATTAGAATTAATTTCATTGATCCAATTAATTGTTCCATTTTTAACATCAATTGAATGAAATTCATTTTTGTTATTTGAAAAGATAATAGAATTTCCATCAGAAACTAATTTTGAAATTTTAAAATTGTAAGTTTCATTAATTATGGAACTGCTTTGTGTTGGTAGTTGCCATGTTATTAATCCGGTTTTAATATTTATAGCTGTTATGTCCCCTATTGAATTACTAAATATAACCATATCATTAATTATAATTAACGAAAATTTTGAATTAGATATAGTGAAAGATTCTTCAGTTTTAAAGTTCCAGCATTCAGAGCCATCATTGACTTTAAAACATCTTAAAGTATTTTTATAATCTACGACTAGAATTTTATCTTTATATTTTTTAATATCTGAATTGAAAGGGTAAGTGCTATTTCTTAACCAATTTAATTCACCAGTGTTAATATTAATTGAATAATATTTTGCAATACTATCAGCTACTAATAAGTTTTCACCATCTAATACAAAATTTAATTTAGGTCTTAACTTCTTTTCTGATTTTGAATAATGATTTTTTTTCCATAAAACTTTTTGATTGCTATTAAATCTAATAATTGATCCTTTATTATCAAAAAATATAAGACCATCATCTAAAAAAATTGGTTTTAAATTAAGTTGATTAATATCCGCAAATTTAGAAAATTTATAATTACCAGACTTGATTGTTAAACCATCATATTTTTGTGATCCATAATTGTTTTTATTATCTGAAATTTTATTATTAGGGATAATTGATGATAAATCTAACTTAAGTTCTTGATTAAACTCTGTTTCAATTTTTTTATCTTCTTCAAATACCTTTTTAAAGTTTTTTTGAGATTCTAATTTATCCTCACCTTTTTTCCAAATACGAGACTTATCATTTAAAGAGCAATGATTTAAAAAAAATAATGCTATTACTAAGATTATTATTCTATTCACTCAAGTCTCTACTCAATCTTTTTTCAGCTTGTCTTTTTATATCTGAATTTGAGTTTTCTAAACCGATTATTTGATTGAAAAATTCTTTAGATTTTTGTTTTTGATCTTTTGAATAAAAATATTCGGCCATTAGATATAATGCGTGAGATTTCCATACACTCTTAGAATTGATTAATGGATTTAAGATACTCAATAATTTACCTTCATCAGCTTGATCTGCATTAAATAAAGCTTTCTTATATATTACTAAATTTTTCATTTCCTCATCTAAGGAAGTTTTTTCAATTAAAATATCAAAATAACTATTTAGCTCTCCTTGGTCGCTAATAAGTTTATTATCTATAATAAAATATAAAGATAGTGGTGAGTATGTTGGATCTTTTTCATTTATAATTTCTACTAAATTTTTAACTGCGTTATCTTTAATGTTTTCTGAGTAAGTTAAAGTTATCGAATTATACTTATCTGATATCTCAATTTTTTGATTAGTTTTATATTTATCGAAACTATAAGCGCCTATTAAAACGATAACTATAGTCAATAATATCGAAGTAATCTTTACTTTATTCTTAATAAAAAAATTTCTTACTTTTTCGTTTCTTGTATTGCTATTTATAATTGAAATATCTTCATCCATAACTAAATCATATTCCTTAAAACGTACTGGAGTATTCCTCCATTTTTATAATATTCTAGTTCATTTTTAGTATCAATTCTGCATAAAGTTTTGACTTTTTTAATATCCCCTGATGCATATTTGATCTCTAAATTCACTTCATCAGAGGGGTTAATTCCATTTTCAATATTAAGAACACTGATTAATTCTGATCCAATTAAATTTAAATTTTTTCTATTAACATTATCCATAAATTGTAATGGTAAAATACCCATCCCAATCAAATTAGACCTATGAATACGCTCAAAACTTTCTGCTATTACTGCTTTTACACCTAGCAATTTTGTTCCTTTGGCTGCCCAATCTCTTGAAGATCCAGTTCCATATTCTTTACCCCCTATAACAATTAAATTAGTTCCTCTATTTTTGTATTCAACTACTGCGTCATAAACGGGAAGTACTTTTCCTTCTGGATATATTTTTGTAAATCCACCTTCAGTGCCCGGCGCCATTTCATTTCTAATTCTAATATTTGCAAATGTACCTCTCATCATTACTTCATGATTTCCTCTTCTTGATCCATAAGAGTTATAATCTTTTGGAAGGATTTGATGTTCCATAAAATATTCACCAGTTGGACTATCTTTTTGAATATTTCCTGCTGGTGAAATATGATCAGTTGTAACCATATCTCCCAAAATCAATAATGGTCTTGCATCTTTAATTTCCTTAAATCCTTCAGGCTCATCAGATAGACCATCAAAAAAAGGTGGTTTTTTTACATAGGTTGAACCTTCATCCCAATTATAAATACTTGTTTCTTCTGTTTTAATTTTTTGCCACTGACTAGGTCCGTCAGAGACATTTGAATATCTTTGAATAAACATATCAGCATTTAAAGATTGTTTTAAAGTATCTTCTATCTCTTGGTTAGATGGCCATATGTCTTTTAAATAAACATTATTTCCATCTTTATCTTTACCTAGTGCATCTTTATATAAATCAAACTCCATATGTCCTGCTAGAGCATATGCGACTACTAAAGGTGGAGATGCTAAATAATTTGCTTTAATATGAGGTGAAATTCTTCCTTCAAAATTTCTATTACCTGACAAAACTGAAACTGCATAAATATTTTCTTTTTGAATAGCATCAACTATATTTTCAGGTAAAGGACCAGAATTACCAATACATGTTGTACATCCATAGCCTACCAAATTAAAACCAAGTTTATCAAGGTAAGTATTTAATTCTGCTTTTGCTAGATAATCAGTAACAACTTGAGAACCAGGCGCTAAAGAAGTTTTTACCCATGGTTTAACTTCCAGTCCTAATTCAACAGCCTTTTTAGCAAGTAATCCAGCACCTATTAATACATTTGGGTTAGAAGTATTAGTACAAGAAGTAATTGCAGCTATTAAAATTGATCCATCTTTAATTTCATAATCTGTATTTGAAACTTTTGAGATAGAATAATCTTTTTTATTTGTTGCATCTTCAAGTACTTTTTTAAATGAAGTTGAAGCCTCAGTTAACAAAACTTTATCCTGTGGTCTCTTCGGCCCTGAAATTGTAGGAACTACTGTAGACATGTCTAATGAAATTTTATCCGTAAATTCTATTTCATCACTTGCCCATAAACCTTGCTCTTTAGCATATTTTTCAACAACATCTACTGTGTGCTGATCTCTTCCCGAAAATTTTAAATATTTTAATGTTTCATTGTCAATTGGAAAAAAACCACAAGTAGCACCATACTCAGGAGCCATATTTGCAATCGTTGCTCTATCAGCTAGTGTTAGATTTTTTAATCCATCTCCATAAAATTCAACAAACTTACCCACAACACCTTTGTCTCTTAACATTTTAACAACTGTTAAAACTAAATCAGTTGCTGTTGTACCTTCTGGCATTTTATTTTTAACCTCAAAACCAATTACTTCAGGAATTAACATTGAAATAGGTTGACCTAACATTCCTGCTTCAGCCTCAATACCTCCAACACCCCAACCTAATACTGACAAACCATTAACCATTGTTGTATGACTATCGGTGCCAACTAAAGTATCTGGAAATAAATATTTATCCCCTTCAAATTCTTCTGACCACACTACCTTAGATAAGTACTCTAAGTTTACTTGATGACAAATTCCTGTTCCAGGTGGAACTATTCTAAAATTATTAAATGCTTGTTGGCCCCATTTTAAAAATGAATATCTTTCTCCATTTCTTTCAAATTCAATATCTACATTTTTTTCAAAAGAATCTGCTTTTGCAGACTGATCAACTTGAACTGAGTGATCGATTACAAGATCAACAGCTGACAATGGGTTAATAGTATTAGGATCTTTATTCTTATCTTTTACCGCTTCCCTCATTGCAGCAAGATCAGCTACAGCAGGAATTCCAGTATAATCTTGCAATAAAACTCTTGCAGGACGATATGCTATTTCTGTATTTGATTTTTTTAATTTGAGCCATTCTTTGATTGACTCAATTTGGTTTTTATTTACTGACAAATCATCTTCATATCTTAATAGATTTTCTAAAAGAACTTTTAAAGATTTTGGTAATTTTGATATACCATCAAGACCATTTTGTTCAGCATTTTTTAGAGAAAAAAATTTATAATCTTTGTCTCCAATAGAAATATTAGCTAAAGATTTGTAAGAATTTTTTGTCCCTGGTTTCATATTATAAATAAAAAGTTATTATGCTTAATAAAAGAAGCAGTGACATAGCATAATTAAAATAATTAATAAATTTCTGATTTGTCGCGAATTTCCTAATAAATTTACCCATAAATGTCCAAAGAGTAATACTTGTGACCGAAACTAGTAAGGCAAGAATAATAATTTGAGTCGTATAATTCACAAAGTTTTCTCCTGGATCAATATACGTAGATACAACAATTATTGATGCAATTACTCCCTTTGGATTCAAGAATTGAAAGATAAAAGTTTCTATAAATTTAACTGGTTTTTTATTTTTGGTTTCTTGATTCGAGGATCCTGAAAATGAAATCTTATAAGCTAAAAAAATTAAAAATAATGTTCCTAGATACTTTAATATTTCTTGAATTAGTGGATAAAGTTTAAATACATTTATTAGCCCTAAAGCTAAACATAATAAAAGAAAAGGAAACCCTAGAGTAACTCCCATAATATGTGGTAGAGTTCTTTTAATTCCAAAATTAAATCCAGAATAAAATGCTACAAAATTATTTGGTCCTGGTGTGTACGCAGCAACTATTCCAAACAATATAATTGATAAAATTTCTGGGTGCATTATTAAGCAATTGGTAAACCATTCTCTGACTTTTGAGATGGATGAACTAAAATTACTTTTCCCTCTTTATCAATTGACCCTAAAATTAAAACTTGTGATACAACCCCTGCAATATTTTTTTCTGCAAAATTACATACTCCAATTACTTGTTTTCCTTTAAGATTTTCCTCATTATAGTAATGAGTAATTTGAGCAGATGATTGCTTTATTCCAATCTCTTCTCCAAAGTCAACTTCAACTACTAGTGATGGTTTTCTAGCTTTTTCATTTTTTTTTACAGAGATTACAGTTCCAACACGAATATCTACTTTATCAAAATCATCAAAGGTAATTTGTTCTTTCATATAATTAATATATAATGGATGAAAAATATGAGTACAGGAAATAATTCAGATCTTTTATTTAATAATTCTGTTAAAATTTTAACAGACTTAATAGGTTTTAAAACTATATCTGGAGAGGATAATACCGCATTAATTGATTACTGCGATGATATCTTAAAAAAATTAGGTGCTACTTCTTTTAGAACATACGATGATGAAAAAAAAAGAGTAAATCTATTTGCAACTCTTAAAGCTAAAAACACAAATAATAAAAAACCAATAATTTTATCAGGCCATACTGATGTTGTTCCAGTTTCAAAAGGTTGGAGCTCAGATCCTTTCACAGCTACAATTAGAGAAGATAAATTATATGGAAGAGGCTCATGCGATATGAAAGGTTTTATTGCATGTACTTTAGCTTATGCACCCATCTACTCTAAATCTAATCTAGATAGGGATATTCATTTTTCTTTTACATTTGATGAAGAAACTGCCTGTCAAGGAGCTCCTATATTAATTGAAGAATTAAAAAAAAGAGGGATTAAAAACGGTATTTGTATCATTGGTGAACCTACTAATATGAAAATTATTGATGCTCATAAAGGATGTTATGAATATACAACTTATTTTAAAGGGTTAGCGGGTCACAGTTCTGCTCCACATAAAGGTGTAAGTGCTGTTGAATATGCTTCAAGATACGTAAATAAATTAATTGAATTAAGAGAAAAACTTAAAGAAAGAACTCCAAAAGATTCTATTTTTGATCCACCACATTCAACTCTTTCAATTGGAGGAATATTTGGCGGAATTGCTCATAATGTTATAGCTGATAAATGTCATGTGAATTGGGAGACAAGACCGGTTGTAAAAGAGGATGCTGTATTTTTAAATCAAGAATTAGATAAATATGCAAATGAAGTATTGCTACCAGAAATGAAAAAAATTTTTCCAAATGCATCCATTGAAAAAGATATTATTGGAGAGATAGTTGGTTTTGACCGAGAAGAGAAATCAGATGCATGTGAGTTAATCTCAAACTTAACAGGTGATAATTCTAGACAAGTAGTTTCATTTGGGACTGAGGCAGGATTATTTCAAGAAATTGGAATTAGCACAGTTGTATGTGGACCTGGCTCAATTGAACAAGCGCATAAAATTGATGAGTTTATAGTTTTAGATGAACTTAAAAAATGTATTAACCTTTTAGATGGAATTAAAAATAATTCCGTTCCTAATTAATTATTCCAACCGCTAACAGCTTTAACTTCAAGAAACTCTTCTAAACCAAGTTTTCCAGCTTCACGACCAATTCCTGAATGTTTGTAACCACCAAAAGGTGCATCTGGAGCTAATCCTGCCCCATTAATATCAACCATTCCGGATCTAAGTCTTCTTGCAACACGGTTTGCTTTTTCTTGATCTTGAGTTTGAATAAAATTTAACAGTCCATAAGGAGTATCGTTTGCAATTGTTATTGCTTCTTCTTCTGTCTCGAACGGTATAATTGATAAAACAGGTCCAAAAATTTCAGTTCTTGCTATTTGCATTTGATTATTTACATCTGCAAAAGCTGTAGGTTTTACAAAGTATCCTTTATCTAACCCATCTGGTTTACCCGTTCCTCCAGCAACTAATTTCGCTCCCTCATCAATTCCAACTTGAATTAATGATTGAATTTTATCAAATTGAGTTTTTGATACAACCGGTCCAATATGATCACCCTCTTTAGTTGCAACATCAACTTTCATTGAATTAGCAAAGTTTTTAACTCTTTCAACTGTCTCTTCATAAATAGATTTTTCAACTAACATTCTAGTAGGTGCATTACATGATTGACCTGTATTTCTAAAACATCTTAAAGCACCTCTTTCAACTGCCTCTGCATCAGCATCTTTAAAGATTATATTGGCACCCTTTCCACCCAATTCCAAACTTACTCTTTTAAAATCATTGGCTGCATTTTGTGAAATTAAGGCTCCTGCTCTAGTTGATCCTGTAAATGAAATCATATTTACATCAGGGTGACTTGTTAAAGCATTTCCAGTCACAGCTCCATCTCCATTCACTAAATTAAAAACACCTTTTGGTAATTTTATTTCATCAATCATTTCAGCTAAGATCATTGAAGATAATGGTGCAATTTCTGAAGGCTTAAGAACCATTGTACATCCTGCTGCAATTGCTGGGATTACTTTTAAACAAGTCTGGTTCATTGGCCAATTCCAAGGTGTAATTAATGCACAAACACCTTTTGGCTCATGTAAAATATTATTATTAGGAGCATGATCGCCTAAAATTTTTTCAAAAGTGTAGTCCTTTAAAACTTTAATGTATGATTTGATATGACTAGCACCAGTTCCTGCTTGTAATTGAGTTGAAAAATCAATTGGCGCACCCATTTCTAAAGATATCGCTTTAGCCATGTCAGCCCATCTCTTTTTATAAATAGCATATAAAGACTCTAAATATCCAAGTCTTTCCTCTTTTGAAGAAAAAGCCCAAGTTTCAAATGCTTTTGTCGCTGCATTGACTGCATCATTAACATCTTCAACTCCTCCTAAAGAAATTACCGCACACTCTTCTTCTGTTGAGGGATCTATTACTTTAATGTCATTAGGTTTTTTTGGAGAAACCCATTCTCCATTAATATAAAATTTTTTTTGATCTAGCATTTTGTGAAACTATCCTTTCTTTATGATTTTGCAAATAAATTTGTTAGTTCATAAACTATTGTTGCAGCAGCTAATGAGGTTACTTCGGCATGATCGTAAGCAGGTGAAACTTCAACCACATCTGCAGAGACAAGATTTAATCCTGATAGTCCTCTTAAAACATTAACCATTTCTCTTGTGGTCATACCAGCAATTTCTGGTGTACCTGTTCCAGGAGCAAAAGCTGGATCTAATACATCTATATCTATTGATAAATATAAAGGGTTATTACCAACTCTTTTTTTAATTCTTTCTGCTATTTTATCTGTTCCTTCTGTTTGAAACTCATCACAATGAATTATCTTAAATCCAAAACTTTCATCATTTTTAATATCATCTCTACTATAGAGTGGACCTCTAATACCAACATGCATTGAAGCATCATCTAAAAATAATCCCTCTTCCCTTGCTCTTCTAAATGGAGTGCCATGTGTATAGGGCGCTCCAAAATAAGTATCCCAAGTATCAAGGTGAGCATCAAAATGAACTAATGAAACTGGTCCATTACATTTTTTATTAATCGCTCTAAGAAGTGGTACAGCGATGGTATGGTCACCACCTAAACTAATTATACCACCTACTCTATTTAATAAATCAGTTGCCCCAACCTCAATTTGTTTTATGGCTTCATCAATACTAAATGGGTTACAGGTTATATCCCCGGCATCTGCAACTTGTTGAACTTTAAAAGGCTCTACATCATAACTTGGATGATAATTGGTTCTCAAATGTCTTGAGGCTTGACGAATACTTTGTGGGCCAAATCTAGCACCTGGTCTGTAACTTGTGCCAGCATCAAATGGTACTCCTACAATTGCAACATCACAGCTTTCAACATCTCTTAATTCTGGTAATCTTGCAAAAGTTGATGGACCAGCAAATCTTGGAACTTTTGTACCACTTACTGGTTGAATAGGATTTTTATTACGATCTTTTTTCATTTATAAACAAAATGTACCACATTCTTTTTAAATCTAATATCGTCTAAATTATATATATGAGGATTTTTAAGCTAGTTTTAATATCATTTTTTTTAATAACCTCAGCAAACTCTAATTCTATTTATAATCTAATCAAAATCCCAAATTTAGAAATCTATGAATTAAAAACTCCTAATAAACTTAAATATTTTTATGCAATCAAACCCTTTAGACTTGGTATTCAAAAAAATATAGCCTGTAGCAACTCAGATAAGAAAAAATATGATGAAAAATATAAAATAATCTCTAACAATTTGAAAAGATATTCAAAAGAATTTTTAAGAAAGATTAATCTTAAATATATTGTCATGTGTGAAAACCTATCTATTTCAGGAATAAATACAGCTGGAATTCCAGATCATGTAATGAAAACATTAATTATAGATCTAAAATTTAATGAAAAATATTTTGAAAGGGCAATACACCACGAGTTATTTCATATTATTAACGATGGATATAAAGAATTATTTGATGAGGATAAATGGAAAAAATTTAATAAGCCAAATTTTGAATATGCAGATTGCTCTACTTGTTCTAAAAAACTAGGTTTAGATACCTACGAAAATACAAATGGTTTTTTTTACCGAATATTCAAAAACAATACCATCTGAAGATATGGCTGAAGTATACTCTCATTTAATAACTGGGAATTATGAAATTTCAGATGATAAAATTTTGAATAAAAAAATTAAATTTATTAAAGATAAATTAAAAGAAATTGATAATACTTTTGTATTTTAAGCATGATAAAAAAAGTTAAAGCCTCATTGCATGAAAAATTAATTTTTATTTTTTTAATACTACTTGGAGTTTTTACATTTGGTTTTACTATTGTTATAAAAAATAAGTGTTTGTTTGTAAAAAATTTTGATCTACAGAAAATTAATTTTGAAAAACCAAAAAATATTGTTGTGCTTAATGCTGAATGTGGAAATGTTGTCATTGAACTCTATCCTGAAATATCTCCAAATGGAGTTGAGAGATTTAAAGAATTAATTAATTTAAAAGTATACGATAATGTTGCTTTTCACAGAGTAATTAAAGATAAACTGGTTCAAGCGGGGGATCTTGAGTTTGGTAAAAAAAATCAGTTAGATTATGGAAAAATTGGAACTGGAAAATCTGGTCTTGGAACAATTAAATCAGAGATTGATGCACAGTTTGATTTTAATAGAGGAAGTGTTGGTTTAGCCAGAACCTTGAAATATGATACTGAAGATAGTCAGTTTTTTATTACTCTCGATGATGAGCCATTATTTGAAGGCGAATATACTCCTATTGGGAAAGTAATTTATGGGATTAATGTTTTAGAAAAAATAAAATACTCTCATAGGTCTGAATATGTATTAAGACCTGATTTTATTAATACAATTAGAATGTATCAGTAAGAAGTTAATTAACTAACGGTTTACCAGTTGCTAAAGTATGTTTGATTCTATCTTGGGTTTTCTGAGTCTCAATCAATCTCATAAAAGCATCTAATTCTAATTTATACAAGTCATCTTCAGTTAATGTTTTATCAATTGTTGTATCTCCTCCACTTAAAACATGAGCTAGTTCTTGAGCAACTAATAAGCCATGATCAAGAATAACCTTTTCATTATAAAGTTTTTCTAAAATTTTATTCATCTTCTCTTTAACCACTTTTCCAGGAAGTTTAAATTCTGTCTCTGTAGGAGCTTTAAAATCTTTATTATTATTTAAAATTTCTTTTGATACTTCAAAAAGACTATTTCTATTCATTATCTTTTTATCTTCAGGTTTTAAATACTTCATAGGCTCAGCTTCAACTGGTGAGGTTGCAGTTTTTCCATAACCAATAATATCGAATACTTTTAATGGTGCATAATGAGGATCATTTTTTGCTTCATCTGTATCAAGCCATCTTGCTAACATTTCCTTGCATCCACCACCCGCAGGAATTAATCCAACAATTGTTTCAACTAAACCAACTACAATATTTGTATGTGATGCTACAAAATTACTTTGAACCATAACTTCAAAACCACCACCAAGAGTTAAACCTGATGGCGCCGATACTACTGGATGATCAGAATATTTAAGATGCTTACAAGTTTCTTGGAAATATCCAACAAATTTTTCTATAGATTTAAAATCACTTTTATTTGCAAATTCCATTGTGTAGCTTAAATTCACACCAGCAGAGAATTGCATACTCTCATTAATTATTATTAATGGCTTATCAGTAGCTTTTTTTAAAGCGTCCATTGAATCGTAATCTAGCGCATTTGCTTTAGTGGTAAATTCAACAATATTATAATCATTAAATCGATAAATTGATGCTGAGCTATTACCATCAATATTTGATGCTGTTTTTTTTACTTTTCCTAATGTTTCAATATCCGTATATTTTTGTCTTACTCCATGAAATTTTTCATTTTTTGTTTCAGCTAATTTTTCTAAGAATTTATTCCCTTCATAATTTTTAAACCTACTAAAAAAATTAGCTAGACCAATTTCCTCTAACATTTCAAAAGGACCTTTGCTCCAATTAAATCCAAGTCTCATTGCTTCGTCTATATCGTTAAACTCATCTGTAATTCCTGGAACTAAAGAAGAGGCATAATTAATAATCTTTGAAATAACTGACCATGCATATTCGCCATATTTATCATCTCTATTAATTAATGCCTTTAAATCTACCTTATCTGATTTAATATTAATTTTTTTGGTTGAATGATATTCTCCAGTTTCTAAATTGATTGCTTCAAGAATTTTTTTATTATCAACTTTGTTCATTCTATAGAAGCCACCTTTGCCTTTACGTCCTGTATAACCAGTTTCAATTAATTTTTTGACTAGTGGTATTTCTTTTGCAACTTCTTGGAATTCATCTGACTGAGGAAGTTCTTTAATAAAGCTTTTCAAAACATCAGCCATTAAATCTATTCCAATTAAGTCATATAAACCAAATACTCCTGTTTTAGGTATTCCCATTGGTCTTCCAAAAACAGCGTCAGCCTCTTCTATAGACATTTTCATTTTAAATGCTTCTGTCATAGCGATTTGCATTGCAAAAACTCCTATTCTGTTTCCTAAAAAGCCTGGGGTATCGTTGCAAACTATTGCACCTTTTCCTAAGCTAATTTCACAGAATTTTTTCAACGACTCAATTTTATTTAGATCGTTTTTTTCACTTTTAACAATTTCAAGTAAATCCATATACCTAACAGGATTAAAAAAATGGGTGATACAAAAATCTTTTTTATCTTCAGCTGATAGTTTTTTCGAAAGCACGCTTATAGGTATTGAAGATGTATTTGATGATATGATTGAGCCAGCTTTTCTCTCTTTAAAAATTTTTTCGTAAATATTATGTTTAATATCTATTCTTTCTACAACAGCTTCAACAACCCAGTCTGCTTCACTAACAACATTAAAATTATCATTAATATTTCCAACATCAATATTATCAATTTTAGATTTATCGATTAAGAGAGGTGGTCTTGATTTTTTAATTCTTTCTCTAGCTTTTTCACTTATTTCAGTAGTTAAATCTAATAATGTGACCGGAACATTAGCATTACATAAATGGGCTGCTATTCCACTTCCCATTGTACCTGACCCAATAACTACAACTTTTTTAATTTCCATAAAAATATCAAAATCTTATATTAAATTAATATATAACTTGGAATAAATAAATTGCCTCAATTTTAACTTTGTTGAATTTTTAATTCTTCAATATTTATATGACATCTAATTGCATTTCCATTTTCTCCAATTTGCCATGGTGGCACTTCTTGTCTGCATTTTTCACCTAGAATTCTTGGACACCTTCCTTGAAAAGAACAGCCAATTTCAGGTGGTTTTTCTTCAACTATATCTTCTGCAACTAGTTTTGGTTTTACATCTGGGTCAGGTTCTAATACAGCGCCTATTAAAACTTCTGTGTAGGGATGAGATGGAAATTGATAAACATCTTTTGATGGACCAATTTCACACAACCTTCCTTGATATAAAACGGCAACTCTATCACTTATAGCTTTAACAACTGCAAGATCATGTGAAACAAACACATAGGTTGTTCCTAACTCTTCTTTTAATTTTTGTAATAAGTCTAATACAGCAGCTTGCACCGAAACATCTAAAGCTGAAGTTACTTCATCACATAAAATAATATCTGGTCTCGCTGCAAAAGCTCTTGCAACAGCTATTCTTTGTTTTTCTCCTCCTGATAATTGTCTAGGATATCTGCTCATATAAAAAGCACCTAATCTTACTTTTTCAAGTAATTCAGCAATACTTGATTTAAGTTTACTACCAGTCAAACCAAAATATAGCTTTAAAGGTTGGGAAAGTATTTGCTCAACTGTATGATTTGGATTTAACGACTCGTCTGGATTTTGAAAAATTAATTGAATAGATCTTAAATCCTCTGAACTTCTTTTTTTTAAATCACCTGATAACAATTTTTCTTTATCAAATTTTATATATCCATCTTTAGTTTTTAATAAACCAGCAATAGATTTTAAAATTGTAGATTTACCACTACCCGACTCTCCTACTAAAGCAATAGTTTCACCTTTATTAATATTTATATTTATATCTTTTACTGTTGGATTGGTGTCGGTAACTTTATTTAAGAATTGATCTATAATACCTTGTTTTGCATAAGATATGGAAACATCCTTTAAATCTAAAATTTCATCTATAGTTATTTCTTTTTTTGAGTCACTTGTTATTTTTTGTTCATTAGTTTTTGAAGTTAATTCAGAGTGATTAAAACATCTAACACTAGTATCTATCTCAGGCAAATATTTTAATTCAGGAACTTTAACTTTACATTCATCATCTGAAAAATTACATCTATCATAAAAACTACAACCACTTCTAATGTTGCCTGGTTGAGGTTGGCTGCCTGGCATTGAATCCGGTAGTCCTGATAAAGAGAGTTTTGGAATAGATTTTAGTAACCCATATGTATATGGATGTATTGGTTCTTTTAAAATTTTTCTTACTGGTCCTTCAAGAACAATTTCACCTGCGTACATTACAATCACTCTGTCACAAACTTGGGCTATTGCCCCAAGATCATGACTAACATAAACCATAGATTTTCCTGTATCTTTTGCTATATCTTTTAAAAGTTCCAAAACATGTGCTTGGGTTGTTACATCTAAACCGGTAGTTGGCTCATCTAATAATAATAGTTCTGGGTTACCAGCTAAAGCCATAGCAACTGCAACTCTTTGTTGTTGTCCTCCTGAAAGTTCATGAGGATATCTAAGTGCCATAATTTTTGGAGACGGAAGTCTAACTTTATTTAATAATTCTGAACTCTTTTGCTCTCTTTCAACTTTATTAAAATCTGTATGAAGTTTAAGAGCTTCCTCTATTTGATAACCAATTTTAAGGTTAGGTGTCAGTGCCTGCCCAGCATTTTGAGGTATCATTGCAATTTTTCTACCTCTTATTTCTACTAGCTCTTTGTTGTTTAATTTAAGTAGATCTAATGATTTAAAAAAACATTCTCCTCCAGTAGTAAAAAGGCCCTGCTTAATATAGCCCATCATCGCAAGCGCAAGTGTACTTTTTCCAGACCCAGACTCTCCTACAATACCAACAGTTTCACCTTTTCTAATATTAGTAGTTATGTTTCTAAGTATTGATATTTGTTCACCTTTTTGACTTTTAAAGCCGATAGATAAATCTTTAATTTCTTGAATATTAGTATTCATAATTTAAACAGGGGCTTTTGTTGATCTATCAATTCCTAAAGCTTTAGCAAAAGCATCAGCGGTTAAATTGATACCAATAATTAATGAGCTTAATCCTACAATAGGTGCAATTACTGCCCACCAAGCAAAAGACATTAATCCTCTAGCATTAGATATCATTAATCCCCAATCAGGTGTTGGAGGGCTCACTCCAAATCCTAAAAAAGATAATGAGCTAAATCCAAGAAGCATCCAAGACCATCTCATTGCTCCTTCAACTAAAATAGCATCTCTTACATTTGGTAATATCTCATTCCAAATAATTGAAAGATTACTGTGACCTCTAGCTTTTGCAGATACAATAAAATCTTTTGCAATGACATCATGAGTAGCTGCTCTTGCAACACGAACAATTCCTTTACCATAAAAAAATCCAAGAGCAGGTATTAATACTTCAGTGGTTGTTCCAAGAAGCGAAACTATCAAAAGCATAGCTAAGATCCAAGGTATTGATAAAAATGCATCTACTATTCTCATCACTATATCGTCAATTCTTCCTCCTACTAAACCACAAAAAATTCCTAAAAGACCTCCCCATAGTAAGGCAATGATTGATCCAAAGAATGTTATGGTAAGTGCAGTTCTTCCTCCTAAAATTGTTCTGGTAAAAACATCTCTACCCAAACTATCAGTTCCAAACCAAAATTCTGATGACGGTGCATTTAACATTAACGTAGGATTGATTGCTTTATAATCATAAGGTGCAAACCATGGGCTGGTTATAGCTAAAGTTACATGAAAAATTAAAATTGCTAACCCTATAAATCCAGATGGTTTCGAAGCCATTGTAGATATTATGTCTAAAACTTTTGCAAGAGAGCTTTTGGGATTTTCATTAAATATATTTTTAGAGTTTTCCATTTTTTATTTTCTAGTTTGTAATGTCTTAAGTCTTGGGTTTAACATTAATGTTAATAAGTCAGCTATAAAATTTATACTGACATAAATGGATGCAAGAATGATACCTAAAGCTTGAACAACTGGTAAATCTCTATTGGATATCGACTCAATTACTAATCTTCCTAGTCCTGGATAATTAAATACCACTTCAGTTACAACTACTCCACCTAACAGCCAAGCAATTGTTAAAGCAACAACATTAATCGCTGGTAGTAAAGCGTTTGGTAACACATGTTTAAATACCATTTTCCAATATGGCACTCCTTTTAATATTGCCATTTGAATATAATCACTTGCCATTACTTGAATAACACTTGAACGAACCATACGAGCCATATGTGCAGTCATTATCATTGCAATTGCAATTACTGGTAAAATAATATTTGGCAGCAACTCAAAAAAAGTAACATCTGTTGGTACAATTACTATACCAGGTAACCACTCTAACCAAATTGCTACTATTAGGATTAATAAAGTAGCACTTATAAATTCTGGAATAGTCATTGAAAATATTGCAACTGTTGAAATTATAATATCTGGCATTTTATCTCTCCAAAGAGCAGTAATTATTCCCAATATTAAAGCTAATGGGATACCAATAATTATTGCTGCAGACGCAAGAACTAATGAATTTTTTATTCTTGGTCCCAACACTTCATTAATTTGCATTTGACCACTTAAAGAGTATCCAAAATCTCCCTGAATAACATTATAAGCCCACGTTAAATATCTTTCATGTGCAGGAATATCTAAGCCTAGTCTTTTTATACAAGCAGCTAAAGCTTCACCAAAAGCTTCTCTCTCAAGATAAGAGGTGCAAGCATCGCCGGGCAATATCTCAACACCAATAAATGTTATTAAAGATACAATAAATAAGGTTATTAAACCTAAGACAAATCTTTTAAAAATTAAAAAAAACATAATTAAGATTATTAACCTAATTTAAAATTAATTATTTATAAATGGAAGTACTTATACAGGCCACATTGTGGCCTGTATAATATAAGTTTTATACTAATCTACTTTGACTTTGTGCCATTGAATTGAAAAAACTTCAACTTCATCAAGATTTTTAACTCTTGAGTTAGTAACAACAAGTTTTGATACATGGTAAGGAATCATTGTTCCAGATTGTTCCCATAAAGTATGTTGTGCTTTTACATAGAGAGCTTTTCTTTTTTTAAAATCAAGCTCACCTCTCGCATCAGCAAGATTTTTATCAAAGTCTGAACTCTTATAGTATGACTCGTTCCATTTAGCGCTACTATGATAAACTTCATGGAGTACACTATCTGCAGATCTTTCATTCCAACGTGTCATCGCTACATCTTTTTTCATCCAAGTTTCTTTCCAGTAACTTTTTGATGGAGTCATTTTGATATCAACTTTAATACCAGCTTTAGCAACTTGTTGCTGAATTACTTCAGCAATTGTCGGCCAAGTAGGTTCTTTTGTTGAAACATGAATAACCATTTCTATTCCATTTGGATATCCAGCTTCTTTAAGAAGTTTTTTAGCTTCAGCAATGTTTTGTTTGCAGCCCATGTTATGACGATATTGATCCGTTGGAGCAACAGGTGTATCACATGATACTACTGCTTCACCGCCCATTACAGTATCAACAAGCTCTTGTCTGTCGACTGCTAAACGAACAGCTTTTCTAACTTTTGGATTATCAAACGGAGCACGCTCTGTATTCATAACCATTCCTCTCCAGTTACCAGTTGGTATTACCGAAGTTTTAAATTTAGAATTACCATCAAAGATTTTTTTCTGACTAAATTGCACATATCTATTCATATCAATTTGACCAGTTAAAAGAGCTTGAACTCTAGCTTCACCATCGGGAATTGCTATTACATGAACTTCCGCAAGACCAGGTGCACCTTCCCAATAATTTGGGTTAGCTTTTAGAATTGTTGTTCCTTCTGCATCAAACTTTTTAACTATAAAAGGACCAGTTCCAATTCCAGTCTTCCCAATAGTGTCCCCTGAACCTGAAGGAATCATTCTTAATCTGTAATCTGTTAAGTTTAGTGGAAAATCAGCAAAAGAAGTGTTTAATTTCATTTTAACAGTATGAGAGTCAACAATCTCAATATCTGTTACAACACTTAAGCTTTTTTTTGCAGGCGATCCAATTTCAGGATCTTTTACACGCATTAAAGAATATTTTACATCTTCTGCATCAAAATCAGATCCATCATGAAACTTAACACCTTTTCTAAGTTTAAAAGTCCATTCAGTAGCATCTGCGTTTGCAGACCAATCTGTAGCTAATTCTGCTGATGTTATTCCTTTAAGGTCTTTTCTAACTAATCGGTTTTGTGTCATTATGACTACCTGAAACAATCTACCTTTAGTTATTGCATCTAAGTTTGTATCTTTTCCAAAACCAAGATCATGTGAAAGTTTAAACGTTCCACTTGATGCATTGGCAAATGAAAAAGACACCATTAATGATACCAAACAAATTGATATCGTTTTAAAAATGTTTTTCATTATTAATTTCCTCTCTTTATTTTATTCAAAGCTAACACCTTACATAATTTAGAACAATGATAATGTATAATACAATTAAAGGTTGAACTCATTTTAGGTTTTTTCTTAAATGATAATACTGGATTAAATTAAAGATTTAATTTATTACAAAATTCAATGCATAAATCTTTACAAAACATAAGGTTTTCTATCAAACCTCAGAAGGAAGAAGGTAATAGACCAGTAGAACTGGCTCGAACTATGAGCATTCATCCTTTAACTTATCAAGAGCTACCTTATGACCCGGAGTATTCTCATTATGCTGGAAGATTAACGACTGAAAAATTATCAAATGCTTCTCCAGATGAACAATATTGGAAAACTAAACAAGAAATTATTCTTCGACACACAGGAGAGCATCCTTATGAAATTTCAGGTCCAGATGCGCTTAAATTATTACAGAAAATTTTTCCAAGAGACATTTCAAAAGTTAAAAAAGGAAGATGCTCTTATCAATTTGCTTGTTACCATGATGGTGGAATAATCACTGATGGTTTACTTTTAAGAATTGAGGATAATTGTTATTGGTTTGCGCAAGCAGATGGTGACATGGTATCGTGGTATAAAGCTAATTCAGAAGGACTTGATGTTAAAATTAAAGAGCCAAATGTTTATGTAAGCCAAATTCAAGGACCTAAATCAATGGACCTTCTTAATAATTTAATTGATGAGCCAATAGCAAATACATGGAAATATTTTGATTGGGTTGAAGTAACCATGGCAGGAGAAAAAGTTATAATTAGTCGAACTGGGTTTACTAACGAACTAGGTTGGGAAATATATTTTCGTCCTGAAAATAATTCAGAAAAATTAGGTGATCTAATTCTTGAAGAAGGAAAAAAAATGGGAATGATCATTACAGGCACACCATCATTTAGAGGTAGAAGAATTGAAGCTGGACTTTTATCTGCAGGTCAAGATTTTACAAATGATACAAACCCTTTTTCTGTTGGTCTTGGTCGTTTTGTTGATTTAAAAAAGGATGATTTCATAGGCAAAAAAGCTTTATTAAATGCAAATAAAGAATGTCGAAGTTGGGGCATTAGAGTTATTGATGGAATTGCAAAAAAAGGAAGGTCTATAAAAATCAATGATCAATCTATTGGAAAAGTGACTTCAAGCACATGGTCTCCTTACCAAGTTTGTGGAGTTGGTATAGTACTATTAGATAAATCAGATGTAGGACCTGGAACAGTAGTTGATGTTGAGTGTGTTGATGAAAAAATCCATAAAGCTGAACTTTGTAAATTACCAATGTATGATCCGGATGGTGAAATAGTAAGAGGAATAAATAGGAAAATACCTACAAAAGCAGAGCCTTGGTTAGGAATAAAAAGTTAATAAATATTGGGAATACTTAATTTATTTTGAACGTTATGTTTTTTCAATAAACTTTCTACATAACCTTCTTTAATTAGTTTTGAAATAAATTTATTAAGAAAATCTAAAATTTCAGGGGCACCCTTTTTAATACCAATAGATTGTTTAATATATGTGAATGGACTATTTATCATTTGAAAATCATTATTAGTTTTAATTTCTTCAATTAGTTTTGGTTTTAATCCAGCAAGAACATTAACTTTATCTTCTCTAAACAATTTATGAGATTCTTCAATTGTATTTACTCTTATTAATTCTATATTCTTATAATTTTCAGTTAACCATAAATCATAAGCACTTCTTTCCAAAACTGCTATTTTAATACCTGGTAAATTTATATCGTCGTTAGTTTTAAAATTATCTTTTTTTCTAAACATAAAATTTGCATCAATATTTACATAAGGATCAGTAAAATCTATTGTCTTACTCCTCTCATTTTCACAAGCTATATTACCTATATCCCACATATCTTCATTTACAGCATCAGCTAACAACCCTGGTTTTTTAAACTTCACTAATTTACATTTTAGGTTTAATTCTCTTGCGAGCTTTTTTCCAATATCTGGTGATACACCATCAGGCAATCCATTTGAGTCTTTACCATTTATCAGTAAAAAATTACTCATATTAATGCCTACACGCAAAATACCAGTAGGTGCTAATTTTTTAGAAATTGTCTCAATCATTAAAACCTTTTTTTTATTATGTTATATAATAATTTGATTTTTTTGATTTAATTAAATGAGCAAAATAGAAAAAAAAATAATTGCAATTGGTGGTGTTGGTGTTTCACCTGAGTCAGATAAAGAATTAGACAATTTTATTATAAATCATTCAAAAAAGATGAAAAATAACATTGGTTTTTTGGGTACTGCTAGCAAAGATGATAAAGAAAAGATAAATAAATTTTATAAAAGATTTGATAATACTAGTTCAGAATTATCTCATTTTAATCTTACGTCTGATATAGATGGTTTTCATGAATGGTTATTAAGCAAAGATATAGTTTATGTTGGAGGTGGTAATACTTTTTATATGCTGGAAATTTGGAAGAAAAATAGCTTAGAACAGGTTTTCAAAAAAGCTTATGAAAAAGGACTTATATTATCTGGTGTTAGTGCCGGTGCTGTATGTTGGTTTGACTGGATATTGTCAGATTCTATGGGACGAGGTTTTGAGCCACTAAAAGGGATAAATTTAATAGAAGGAAGCTGTACACCTCACTCATCTAACACTGAAAGAATTAATGAATTTGAATTTAATATAAAAAATAATAAATTACCTAATGGAGTTGCAATTGATGACGGTGTGGCAGTAGTTTTCATTGACGGAAAACCTAGTGAAGTTTATTCTTCAATAAATAATCATAACGCTTATTTTTTTGATAAAAATACAAAAATTAATCTAAAAGAATATATAAAAAATATATGAACAACATAACTGCAAGTAAAAAAATTCACAGTATTGAAGATGCAAGAAATTTAGCAAGAAAAAGAATGCCTAAATTGATGTTTGATTTTGTTGATGGTGCATCAGGTGATGAGAAGCTATGTGAAATCAATAACACAGCTTTAGATCAAATAAGACTTGAACCAAAAGTTTTAAGAAATGTTGAAAATAGAAAATTAAAAAAGAAATTTTTAGATATTGAGTTCGATCAACCATTTGGTTTTTCTCCTATGGGTATGTGCAATTTAACATGGACAGGAGCAGACAAAATGTTAGCCAAAGAAAGTGTTGTAAATAATGTGCCTGCATGTGTATCAATGGCATCCTCAACATCTTTAGAAAAAATGTATGAGTTATCAGAGGGTCGGTCCTGGATTCAATTATACAACTTTCAAGAAAATTTTGTAATGGAGCTGTTACAAAGAGCTGAACAAACTGGTTATAAAGTAGCTATACTAACCGTAGATGTTCCAATTCAATTTAGGAGAGCTAAAGATAATAAAAATGGCTTTACTGTACCTTTTAAAATTGGTCCAAAACAAATGTTTGATTTTGCGAGCCACCCTCTTTGGTCATTAACAACTTTATTAGGCGGGATCCCAAAACCAATGAACTATGAAACCTCAAAAAATGGTAATAAATTTGTAAGAAGTGAAAGTAGAGGAGCAACAGATTGGGGAACTCTAAAAAGAGTACGAGATGCATGGAAAGGAAAATTAATAATTAAAGGAGTTATGTCACCAGAGGATGCAATCAAAATTAAAGCTGAAGGAGTTGATGCAATTCAAGTATCAAATCATGGTGGACGACAATTAGATAGTGCTACTGCTGCAATCGAAGCGTTACCATTAATTAGAAATGCACTAGGTAAAGAATTTCCTCTACTATTTGACAGCGGTGTTAGAGGTGGAAGTGACATTATAAGGGCGTTAGCTTTAGGAGCGGATTATGTAATGCTTGGCAGACCACTAATGTATGGAATTGGCGCAGATGGAGAAAAAGGTTTAAGAAGAATTTTAGATATAATTAAGGATGAATTAAGTACTGCACTAGGTTTAGTTGGTTTAAATGATATTAATCATGTGACTTCTGAAATTATTGCTAAAAAATTTATACAAAATATGAAATACTAAAATTATGTCTGAAAAAAAAATTAGAGGTGGATCCTTAATCGCAAGAGCCTTAAAAGATAAAGGTATTCAACATGTTTTCACGTTATCTGGAGGATTTTGTAATCCAGCTTTAGAAGGTTTTATGGAATGTCAAATGGAGGTAATAAACTGCCCTCATGAACAAGTGGCAGGACATATAGCTGATGGTCATACAAGAATTACTCGTAAACCAGCTGTTTGTCTTGTTGGTCCAGAAGGTTTTGCAAATGCAGTTCCTTCAATGATGGAGGCTTGGGGTGAAAGATCACCAGTAATATTTATTACTGGTTCTAGTAGTTTAAAAAGACAAGGATCAGGGGGCTTTAAAGAAATAGACGATGTAGCAATTGCTGCTCCCTTAACGAAATACAGCGCAAGTATAACAGACGGTACTCGAATTAGAGAATTTGTAGATAAAGCATATAGGATAGCAACAAATGGTTATCCTGGTGCAGTTCATTTAAGTTTACCAGTTGATATTATGTTTTCATCTTTTTCAGAAGATGTGGGACTTGAAGAAAGACCTTTTTCTCATGAAGCAAAATCAGTTGATAAAGCATGGCCAGATCCAAAAAATATTTCTGAAATATTAGAGCTTGCTTGCAATGCAAAGAAACCTGTTTTGATTGGTGGACATGGTGTTTGGTGGTCTAGATCTGAAAAAAAATTAGAAGAAGTCGGAAACAATTTAAGTATTCCAATATTTAATATTCCTTATCATCAAAAATTACTTGGTGAAGAAGCTAATGCTTATATGGGTTTAGCTGATATCCATCAATACCCTCCATCTAAATTTGCATTACATGAGTCTGATTTAGTTTTAATGGTTGGTGCAAGATTAGATAATCAAATGAATTTTGGTAATCCTCCCCTTTTTCCAAAATCAACTAAGCTTGTTTGTATTAATGGCTCTCATGAAGAAATTGAACTTAACAGAGCTGCAGACATAAATTTATTATGTGATCCTGGCGTATTTTTAGATACTTTAAAAAATCTTAAAACAAATAATAAATGGAATTTAGGTCATGAGTGGTTTGATCTTAATAAATCTAAAAAACAAGAATGGGTTAATAAGACTTTAGAAGATTTAAGCAAAGAAACTAAAGAAGCAGAAACTAATGGTGGAAAAATGCATCCACTTCAATTGGCTTTAGATGTTCAAGATGCAATTGGAGAAAAAGACTGGTTAGTTATTGATGGTGGCAACACACATTTCTGGTCAGAAATTGCAATAAATATTGCTGGATCAAAAGGAAAAAAAATTGGTGGAATTTTACATCCAGGAACATTTAGCATGTTAGGTGTTGGCGTACCATTTGCCCTATCTGCAAAAAATACTCACCCTGATTCAAATGTAATTCTAATAAGTGGTGATGGAGCTTTCCTTTCAGGTGGCTTATCGATAGAAGCTGCTTTTCAAGAAAATAAACCAATAGTAGTTGTCATTGATAATAACGGTGGCTTAGATTGTATTTCTCAACAACAAGAACGTTTATTTGATAGTGGAAAACACTTCGCAACTGATTTTAGAGATATACCTTTTCATAAAATTTTTGAGGGTTTTGGGGGTCATGGAGAGTTAGTTACAAAAAGAGAGCAGTTAGCTCCAGCACTAAAAAGAGCTTTAGAAAGTGGAAAAACCGCATGTATCAACGTAAAAGCCAAAGGTGTAATAAGCCCAATTGTAGCTGCAGTTAGTGATAAAAGAGATAAGGCTTCAATAGAATAAAATCATGGCAACTCTATCATCTCATTTACTAAATTCAGTCAATGGAACTCATGCGAGCGGTGTTAAAGTTATAATTAATCAAATCAATTCTTCTGGTGAAAAAGTAATTTTTTTTGAATCTGAAACAGATAATGGAGGAAGAATTTTAAAAGATTTTGATCTTTCAAAAAATGACTGTAATTGTGATTATGAAATGGTATGTAAAACTGCTGATTATTTTTCTGAAAAAAAAATTGTCTCTGAAATAATAATTAAATTTAGAATGGAAGATCCTAAAAAAAAATATCACCTACCAATTATTATATCCCCAAATGGTTACTCAATTTGGTGGTCTCAATAGTTATTAAATAATTAAATTTTTATGTCTAAAAATATAAAACTGAATATGTCTAGGAGAATAAGAAGAACTCCATATACAAACCGGGTTGAAGAACATGGTGTTTCAGATTTTACTGTAGTAAACCATATGCTTTTGCCTAAAGGATTTAAAAATTCTATTGAAGAGGATTATTGGCATTTAAGTGAAAAGGTTCAGGTTTGGGATGTTTCTTGTCAAAGACAAGTTCAAATTAGTGGGCCTGATGCAGCTACACTTGTTCAAAAATTAACACCTCGTTCAATACATAATATGGAAATAGGAAAATGTTTTTATATTCCTATGCTTAACGAAAATGCAGGAATGATAAATGATCCGGTTTTGCTTAAACTAGATGATGATCTGTTTTGGATATCAATTGCAGACTCAGACATTTTACTTTGGACAAAAGGGTATGCTCTAGGTTTAAATTTAAATGTAAATATTGAAGAGCCTGATGTTTATCCCTTGGCAATTCAAGGACCTAAATCAGAAGAACTATTGATATCAATATTTGGTGAAGAAATAAAAAAAATTAAATTTTTTAATTTCAGAGTGTTTGATTTTGAAGGAACAAAACAAATTATTGCAAGATCTGGTTATAGTAAACAAGATGGGTTTGAAATTTACTTTAAGACTCATGAAAAATATTTTGATAACATCGAGATGGGTGAAAAACTTTGGGATACAATTTGGGAAGCTGGAAAAAAATTTAATATTTCTCCAGGATGTCCTAATCTAATTGATAGAATTGAAGGTGGACTTATGTCTTATGGCAATGATTTTACCAGAGAAAATAACCCTCTAGAATGTAATCTAGAAAAATATTGTAAAGAAGATGTTTCTCATGATTTTATTGGAAAACAAGCTTTAACAAAAATTCATAACGATGGTGTAAAACAAAAAATCAGAGGTATCACATTTGATGGAAATCCTTGTTTGGGAATAGGTCACCCTTTAAAAGTATTATCCAAAGATAATAAAATAATTGGGCAAATTACTTCTGGTATTTACTCTCCTAGAATTAAAAAAAATGTTGGTTTATCAATGATTTTAAAAGACTACTGGGAAATAGGAGAAAATGTATTTATTCAGAACCTTGACGGATCAAAAAGAAACGGATCGATAACCTCTTTGCCATTTCCAGATTAAATAGTTATATATACGCCTTATGTTTAAAGCAGTTATAGCAGGTTACTCAAGATCTCCTTTCACAATGGCAAGAAAAGGAGAATTAATAGATGTAAAGCCAGTTAATTTACTTGCTGAAGTAATAAACAACCTTGTTTCAAAAACTAAAATTAACAAAAGTGAAATAGAAGATATTGTAATTGGTTGTGCTTTTCAAACAGGAGAACAGTGTTTCAATATTGGTAAATTAGTAACTTTTTTAACTAATATGGATATTAAAACTTCAGGAATGACTGTTGATAGATGGTGTGGATCATCAATGGAGGGTATTCATATAGCTGCAGGAAAGATAGCAATGGGATCTGGGAAAGTGTTTATATGTGGTGGTGTCGAAAGCATGACAAGAGTTAATACAGGTTTTGATGCTATGCCATATCCTTATTCTGAAAAAAAAAATCCTAATGTATATTTTTCAATGGGTATCACTGCAGAAAATGTAGCCAAACAATATTCTATATCAAGAACAGAACAACAGGAATTTGCAATATCAAGTCATCAAAAAGCATTTGAAGCTCAATCAAAAGGAAATTTTAATAATGAAATTGTAACTATTGGAACTTGTTCTCAAGATAGTAATATTAGACCAGGTAGTACTCAAGAAAAACTAGATGGATTAAAATTAGCATTTGATCAAAATGGAACAGTAACAGCTGCAACATCATCACCTCTGACAGATGGTGCTTCAGCTACATTAATTTGTGAGGAACAATTTGCTAAAGATAATAATTTAGAAATTTTAGCTAGGATTGTTTCAACCTCTGTTCAAGGATGCAAAGCAGATACAATGGGCTTAGGACCAATTGGAGCATCACAGAAAGCATTAGAAAGAGCAAAATTAACAATTAAAGATATTGATATCGTAGAACTAAATGAAGCATTTGCATCTCAATCATTAGCTTGCATAAAAGATTTACAAATAGATCCTAAAAAAGTTAACATAGATGGTGGTGCGTTAGCGTTAGGTCATCCGCTTGGAGCAACAGGTGCAAGAATTACTGGAAAAGCAGCTCAATTATTAAAAAGAGAAAACAAAAAATATGCATTGGCTTCTCAGTGTATAGGTCTTGGAATGGGTATCGCCACAATAATTGAGTCTGTAGAATAAATCTCTAAATGCAACAATTACCTTTTGATCAAAGATCTGGAAAAATTTGGTTCAATAATGAATTATGTGAATGGCAAGATGCCAGAGTTCATATTATTAGCCATGGAATGCACTATGCAAGCTTAGTTTTTGAAGGTTTAAGAGTTTATAATAAAAAGATTTTTAAGTTAAAAGAGCATACCGATAGACTTTTCAATTCTGCCAAAATTCTTGATATGAAAATTCCTTATTCTTTTGATGAGATTATTGAGGCTACAAAAAAACTTGTTTCTGATCAGAGTATTGAAAACGGATATATAAGACCTTTTGTTTGGAGGGGTAGTGAAATGATGGGAGTTTCTGCGCAAAATACCAAAATTAATGTAGCAATAGCTATATGGGATTGGCCAACATATTTTAATCCTGAACTAAAATTAAAAGGTATAAAATTAAATATATCTAAATGGCAAAGGCCTCCACAAAACTCTTCACCTTGGGAAAGTAAAGCAGCTGGTTTATATATGATTTGCACACTTTCGAAACACCAAGCTGAAAAAGATGGTTACACAGATTCTTTAATGCTAGACCACGAAGGCAACATAGCTGAAGCTACAAGTGCTAACATTTTTTTTAAAGACAAAAATAATGAATTACATACACCAATACCCGACTCATTTTTAGACGGTATCACTAGAAAAACTGTTATTGATTTAGCAAAATCGAAAAATATTAGAATAAATGAAAGAAAAATATCTCCCGATGAGCTTTCTAATTTTAAAGGTTGTTTTATAACTGGTACTGCAGCAGAAATTACACCTGTTGGAAATATTCTAGATAATAAATTTGAAGTCTGTGATTTAATTAAAGATCTATCTTCAAGTTATGAAAAATTAGTTGGAAAAAATTAAAACTATCTATTAATTCCTCTTAGTCTTTCAGATCTTCTTCTAAGAAGCTCTGCTGTAACTAGAATTAAAGTAGACATTACAATCAAACATGTTGCAACAGCCATTATCGTTGGGCTTAATTGCTCTCTTAATCCTACCCACATTTGAATTGGAATAGTGGTATTTTCTAATCCAGCTAAGAACAACACAACTACAACCTCATCAAATGAAGTTACAAAAGCAAATAACGCACCAGAAATTACACCTGGCATAATTAAAGGTAGTGTTATTTTCATAAATGTATTTACAGGATTACTTCCTAGGCTTGCTGCAGCACGTGTTACACTATGATCAAAACCTGACAAAGTTGCTGTCACTGTAATTACTACAAATGGAGTTCCTAAAATTATATGCGATAAAATAATTCCTGTGTGAGTAGCTGCTAGACCAACTTTTGCCATAAAGAAAAATATTGCAGTGCCTGAAATAATTAATGGTACGATCATTGGTGAAATTAACAATGCCATGAATGCTGCCTTATAAGGCATATGTCTACTGCTTAAACCCAAAGCAGCTACTGTTCCAAGAATTGTCGATCCAATTGTTGCAAAGAAAGCTATAAATAAACTATTCTTAGTGGCTAAACCCCATGGATTTTTAGTTCCATAAATCATGTCTTCATACCACCTTAAAGAAAAACCTTCAGGATCTAGCGCTAACATTTTAGCTGAAAAGTGAATGTATTGTTCAGCATTAAATGAAAGTGGTAAAATTACAAATAAAGGTGCGATTAAAAAAAAGAACACAAATCCACAAAAAGTTAAATATACGTAGTGCCATATTCTATAATTTAAAGGTGTGTGATTTGGTAATGCCATAAATTATCCTAATTTAATATTATCTATTCCAACAAGTTTGTTATAAATCCAATAAATCGCTAAAACTCCAACTAATAGCATTGTGCCTAGAGCTGATGCAAAAGCCCAGTCTAACGAACTTTTCATATGATAAGCAATAGTGTTACTTATTAAAGAACCACTTGCACCTCCAACTAATGCAGGAGTTATGTAGTAACCAATAGCTAAAATAAATACCAATAAACATCCAGCACCAATACCCGGAATAGTTAAAGGGAAATAAATTTTTACAAATGATACAAGTGGTGTTCCACCTAATGATTTTCCAGCTCTCATTAAACTTGGAGATATAGTTTTCATAACACTGTACAAAGGTAAAACCATAAAAGGTAATAATATTTGCGTCATCGCTACAAATGTTCCAATAACATTGTACATTAACTCTGGTCTATTATCGTCAGCTGCCAAACCGATCCAAACAATCAAATCATTTATTGGACCTTGTTGTTGAAGCAAAACCATCCAACTTGAAGTTCTAACCAACAATGATGTCCAAAAAGGAAGCAACACACAGATCATTAGTAAATTACTATATTTCATTGGTAAAGTGGCCAATAAATGTGAAATTGGATAAGCAAGAATAAAACAAAAAATTGTAACCCAAAAAGCTACATTCAATGTTCTCATCCATAAAATTTTATAAATTCTTCTATCTTCTTCAACGCTAACTATATTTCTATCTTGGTCAAATGTCATATCCACACCCTTAAGATATTTTGCATATGACCATTCAGGGGCTGCATTTTTCAACGCAACTAAGTATTCAGGCTGACCCCATCTTTTGTGAACTTTAATAAACTGTTCTTTATAATTTCCCTCTTCAAATTTATTAATTTTTCTAACTGTTTTTTTTATCAAACTACTAAATCCTGATTTTTCATAATTCAGTCTTGCTATAATTTTTCCATAAGTCTTGTTTTGTTTCAAATAAGTTAAGTCTTCATAAAGACCTTTGTAAACTGGCTCATCTGGCAAATCTTGCCCATCCCATTTCTCCATTGCATTAAATGTTTTAGGAAGCATTTTTGTAATCATACGATCATCAACACTCCTAAATAGCATGTCTCCTATTGGAAAAACGTAAATAATTAAGATGAATAAAAATAAAGGAGCAACAAGCAAAACTGCTTTTAGTTTATTTTTTCTTTCCGCTTTTTTTAGACTTTGCTCTAGAGGTATTCCGTCTGATGATAAAATTTGTTCTTTGCTCATAATTTAAAAAAAAAGGGCGGTTATTTTCGTAACCGCCCTAATATTATAATAAAATTTTAATCTATAAAACTAAATTATAGACCAGCTTTCATTGCTTCCCATTTCTCATTTATCTCGTCCTGGTTATCTGCCCAGAAGTCAGGGTTCATAAGAATGTGGCTTTTTAAGTTGCTAGGTGCTGTTGGCATATGTGGTACCATGTTAGTTTTACCATCTTTAAACCAAGGCTCTCCAGCTTCCATAATAGCAATTGAAGATTTTCTCCAAGGTGCGTAAGCAATATACTTAGCGCTTCCAGCTAAACCTTCAGTACTAGTCATTTCAGCAAGTACTTTCATAGCACTACCATCAGCATAACCTGGACCATCTTTAACTAATGCAAAATACTCATAATCAAGAATTTGAGCATCCCATACTTGTACAAGTGGAGTTCCTTCCATCTGTGCGTTAAAGAATCTACCGTTCCAACCCGTAGCCATTACTACTTCACCGTTAGCTAGTAGTTCTGGTGGTTGAGCACCAGCATTCCAGAATACACATCCACCATTTGGATCCGTACAAAGTGCTTTGATTTTTGCTAAAGCTCTATCGATACCAGCACCTTCCATTTTTCTGTAAAGTAAATCTCCACCAGCTTGAGCTCCGCTAGCTTTTACTCCATCAGCAACTAGTGCAATTTCTAAGTTAGACATTGCGCCTTTATAGATTGCTCTTTTACCTGGAAACTTTTTAGTATTGAAAAAGTCTTTAATAGTTTTTGGTTTTTTGTCTCCAATTTTATCATCATTATAAGCGAAGTTCCAAGAGTACAGAATGTTTCCAACTGCACATTTCGAAGGCATGCTTGTAAAGAAGTCTTGACTTGCTGGTGTTCCATCTGGAGCAGGTAAGAAGTCTTTATCAAAATCGAATTCATGGAAAATACCTTCGTCACATCCAATGATTGTATCTTTTGCGTATACATCAATGATGTCCCAAGTTATTGCTCCAGCTTCTTTTTGAGCTTTAATTTCTGATAATCCACCAGTGTAGTCTACCCAATTAACAGGTATTCCTAATTTTGCTGCTGTAGGATCACCATACCCTAATTTTTGTGATTCTGTGTAAGCTCCACCCCAAGACACTACAGTAACTGCAAATGCTGAAGTTGTTACAGAAAGTACAAAAGAAAGAGCAAGTAATAATTTACTTAATTTTTTCATTTATTCTCCTATTTAACGTTAACGTTTAGTTTTTATAAAGATAAATTAAAACAATATAGATTAGTATAGTCAACAGTTGATTAAAGCTAATTTGGCTTTGTTTTTAAAGAAAAAAATTAGATACTTAATTTTAGGTCTAAAGCTCTACAGTCAACGCTGTTCCAGCCAATATTGATTTCTTTTCCTGCTTTTATATCCATACCACTTGAGCTATTTGGAACTTTAAGAATAAATTGTTTATTACCCAATAGGTCTACTCTTAATCTTGTATGATCACCATGATAAATAACTTCTTCAATTTTACCTTTGTGATTATTGTCCATTGTGGTTTGTGGATCAATTAATGCTCTTTCAGGTCTTAACGATACTGTTGTTTTCTCCCCTTTTGCTTTTGCAACAATCGGGTTTGCAAAAATTTCTGCACCTGAATTTAATTTTACCTTACATTTATCACCTGCAACATCTATTACTTCTCCACCAAAAGTATTATTCTCCCCGATAAACTCTGCAACAAACGAGTTAACAGGTCTTTCATATAATTCATCTGGACTAGAAAGTTGTTGAACTTTACCATCATTGAATACTGCAATTCGATTAGACATTGTTAAAGCTTCAGTTTGATCATGAGTAACATATACAACTGTTACACCAATACTTTCATGGATATGTTTAATTTCATATTGCATGCTTTCTCTTAAATTTTTATCTAACGCACCTAAAGGTTCGTCCATCAATACAAGTTTTGGATCAAACACTAGTGATCTTGCAACTGCTACTCTTTGTTGTTGACCACCTGATAATTGCATTGGCATTCTTGCTTCAAAGCCTTGAAGTGAAACCATTGATAATGCTTTATCAACTTTTTTATCGGCCTCGTCTTTTGGAATTTTTCTAACTCTTAAAGGAAATGCTAAATTTTCATATACCGTCATATGAGGAAACAGAGCGTAATTTTGAAATACCATTCCAATACCTCTTTTGTGAGGTGGAATATCTGAAATAACATTGTTATCTAAATAAATTTGGCCGTTAGTTGGTGTTTCAAACCCTGCTAACATCATCAAACAAGTTGTTTTACCAGAACCAGATGGTCCAAGCATTGTAACAAACTCACCTTCTTCAATATCTAAGTTTAAACCTTTAACGACAAGTAGTTTGCCATCATAACTTTTATCTACATTTTCAAATCTTACGAAGTGATCGTTCGCCATGCGTGTTTAAAACATTTGTTAGATTGATAATCAAGCAATTTATTTAACATGTAATTCTTTACTCATGTTACAAAATAATTCACTTCCACTTTCTGTTACCCTGATAGCCTCTGAAGCTTCAACTCCCCAATCACCAAATTGCATCACTGCTATCATGTGAAAACAAACATTTGGTTCTAAAACAGTCATGTCTCCTTTATATATATTAAGAGTATGCTCCCCCCAATCAGGCGGATAACCAATCCCAATTGAATAACCAGTTCTAGATTTTTTATCAATTCCATATTTATCAAGTATTTTCCAGAAAGCTTGAGCAACATCATCTGCCGTATTTCCTGGTTTTGTAGCACTAATACCCGCCTCTAAAGCTTCAATAGTTTTTTTCATTGTATCGATTTTTAATTGATCAGGCTTACCTAATAATACAGTCCTTGCCATAGGAGCATGATATCTTTTATAGACACCTGATAGCTCTATTATTGTTGCCTCACCTTCTACAAATTTATCCTGAGATGCTGTTAAATGAGAAGCAGAAGTTCCTTTTCCGGTTGGAAGTAAAGTGGCAATACTAGAGTATTCGCCTCCAAATTCTTCTGTTCCATAAAATAGTGTTTTTTGAATTTCACCAACGGCATCACACTGCCTAACACCAGGATTAATTACTTCTATTGCTCTTTTCATCCCTTTTTCAGAAATTAATGCTGCAGATTTCATAAATCCAATTTCAGTATCTGATTTCACTAACCTTACCCAATTAACTAATCTTTCACTGTCAATAATTTTTGCATTGGGTAGCCCTTGTTTAATTTTTTCGTGACAAAAAGCTGTATAATAATGTGCATCCATTTCCACACCAATACAAAGTTTGTCCCATTTTTTTTCTTTAATAATTTGAACTAGGTAATCATAAGGGTGCTTTGGCCAAGTATGAATATAATTTTCGTCATAAACAATAATATTTTCATCTTTTAGGTAAGACTTTATATACGCTCCACCAGCATCCTGAGCTCTAACAAAACATAAAGGCTCTTCAGCATTAACATGAACTATAGCACATTGTGCATAATAAAAAGACCAAGCATCATAACCAGTTAAATAATTTAAATTATTAGTATCATGTGAAATTAATAGTTCGATGCCTTTTTCTTGCATCATTTTTTGTGTCTTTTTTAATCTTTTTTTATATTCCTCTTTAGTAAAAAGCATTAATTACTTTGGAATAATTTTCCAAATCCTTTCACAGAATTATTCTTATCTATTTTTACAAGTGTGTCCCAAATTAAAGCCTGATTGCTAGATAAAACAGTTGTATTTAATTTTTTTTCTAATTCATCAATTATTGGTAAGACTGGCAAAGCTGTACATGAAACAAATAAAGCTTCTGCTCCATTTAAGTCTATTTTAGACAAAACATCACATAAATAATTTTGATCAACCTTACCAATGTCATAATCAGCCTCTATATCAAAATATGCATTTGAGGTAATTTCAAATCCTTCACTTTTAAAATATTCAATAACATCATCATTAAGTTTTTTGCTATAAGGAGTAAAAAGACATATCTTTTTAATATTTAATTTTTTTAATGCTTTAATTGCAGCTGAGCTTGGTGTGGTAACATCTGCCATGGGTTTAGCTGCTTTAATTTTTTGCTCAATAGAATTATATCCGGCAGCTATAGTTCCTGAAGTACATCCATAAACTACACAATCAATGTCTTGGTCAGGTAGAATATCTTTAGTAACTTCTGTAACTTTGTTGGACATCTTTATTAGATTTTCCTTAGTTAACGGATTGTAACATTCAATACGATTAACAAAAAAGTCAATATCACGGTCTTTAATCACATTTATAAAGTCTCTTTCAATCATAAAGTCACTTGCAAGTGCTATTAAGCCAACTCTAGGATTTGATTTAGAAATATACTTAGGATCTATTTTTGTTGAATTCATAATTTAAAAAAGTGAATATATCATAAGTTCTTTAATAATCATTAGTATTAAACGAAGATATGAATATAAAAGATACCTTTATTGCATCTTTAGTACCTATATTTTTAGGTTTTGGTTTTGTTATCGCAAAGCCTGCTTTTGAATCCTTTCCTCCTATTTTATTAATGGGAATTCGATTTATGTTTGCGGCATCTATTTTAATTTGGTGGTTTCCTATACCTTGGGGATACTTAAAAAAAATATTTATCGCCTCATTTATAGCTAATACGTTACAATACAGTATTACCTATTCTGGTTTAGATTTAATAGATGCCTCTGCAGCTGTTTTGATAGTCCAAACAGAAGTACCATTTGGAGTAATTTTTGCATATTTTATGCTTAAGGAAAAACCAACAATAAGAGCTTTGGTTGGGATTGGAATTGCCTTTATTGGAGTTTACGTTTTAACAGGATCACCCAGTTTAGATGGAAAATTTATTGGTATTGGTCTAACAATTTTAGGATCTGCAATATGGGCGCTAGGCCAAGTTATTGTTAAGCCACTGAGCAAAGAAATTAATCCATTGGCTTTAGTTGCTTGGTTGGCATTATTTTCTGGACCAATTTTAATATTTATTTCAGCAATACTAGATGGTAATACAATAGGTTATTTATCGAATGCAAAATTTGATCATTGGGTTATTGCTATTTATATCGGTTTTATAATGCAACCAATTACTTATGGCTGCTTCTACTATGTTTTAAAAAACAATCCACTCTACAAAGTTCTTCCAATTGTAACTATGGGTATTCCACCAACAGGATTGTTGGCAGCAATTTTTCTTTTAGGGGAAAATCCGACGCAGGAATTATATACTGGTGGAGCATTAATAATAGTTGGAGTAATTTTAATTGTATTTACAAAAAATAAAAATAATGAGGTTAAAAAATGAAAATAGGATTTATTGGTTTGGGAAATGTTGGAGGCAAACTTGCAGGTAGTTTGTTAAGAAATAAATTTGATTTAACTGTAAGAGACTTGGATGAGAATTTAACAAATGAGTTTAAAAATTTAGGAGCTAAAGTTGTAAATTCAGCAAAAGAATTATCAGAGCAAGTAGATTTAATAATTACATGTCTACCATCTCCAAAAATATGTGCTGAGGTAATGGAAGGTGAAGATGGAGTAATTAACGGGTTATCTGAAAATAAAATTTGGCTTGAAATGAGTACCACCGATGAAGCTGAGATAAAAAGAATTGGTCAAAAAGTATTAAATAAAAAGGCCACACCTCTTGATGGACCTGTAAGTGGAGGCTGTCATAGAGCAGAGACTGGAAATATTGCGATCTTTGTAGGAGGAGAAAGAACAGCTTTTGAAAAAATTTTACCTGCGTTAACTGTTATGGGAAGAAAAGTTTTACATACTGGGGTATTAGGAAGTGCGACTATACTTAAAGTAATAACTAATTATTTAGCCTCAGTTCATTTAGTTGCATTAGGTGAGGCATGGACTGTTGCTAAAAAATCAAATTTAGATCTTGCTAAAGCTTATAAGGGAATTGCTGTTTCATCTGGAAACTCTTTTGTTCATGAAACAGAAAGTCAGGTTATTCTAAATGGTTCTTATAATATCAATTTTACAATGGACTTAGTCTTAAAAGATACGGGTCTTTTTGATGACCTAGCGAAGAAACTTAATGCTCCACTAGAAATATCTCCAAAAGTCGTAGAAATATTTAAAGATGGTCAAAAAAAATATGGTTCGAGAGCTTGGTCCTCAATGATTGTAAAAAGAATGGAAGATGCAAATAATATAGATTTTAGAACAACAGGTTTTCCTTCAGAGCTAACTGATAACGAGCCTGAGGAAAAAGGATATGAAATTTAATAAGTATATTTGTTTTCAAATTAAAAATAGTTATTGAAAACAGGCTTTATATTTTTCTATTTCAGGTTGTAGAAATTAACACCTGTTGATTTATTATTATCAATATGTTGTGATGAAAAAATATAAACTGAAATAAATAAAGAGGAAATATGAAAATAATTAAAAAGATATTACTTTCTATGTTTGCTGTTTTAAGCTTCACATTATTTACTGGTGTAGCTAATGCAGCATGTGGAAAGATTACAATTGCGAATATGAACTGGGCTTCTGCTAACTTTATGGCTGAAGTTGATAAAGTAATTCTTGAAAGCGGTTATGGTTGCGAAGTTGAGCTAGTTCCAGGATCAACAATGCCTACTTTTACCTCTATGCAAGAAAAAGGTGAGCCAGATGTTGCTCCAGAATTTTGGGCAAATGCTGCAATAGTTGAATTAGAGGCTGCTGTAGCTGAAGGAAAACTTCATTCAATTAACAAAGCACCTATCACTGGTTTAGGAGAAGGTTGGTGGGTATTGCCTGCTACTTTAGAAAAACATCCAGAATTAACAACTGCTGATGCAATTTTAAAAAGACCTGATTTATTTCCTCATCCTGAAGATCCATCTAAAGGTGGATTCCATATATGCCCTCCGGGTTGGAACTGTGAATTAAGTAACAGAAACCATTTTAGAGGATGGGATATGGAAGCAAAAGGATGGATGATCGTTGAAACAGGTTCTGCTGCAGGATTAGATGGTTCTATTGCTAAAGCTGCAGAAAGAGGTGAAAACTGGTTTGGTTACTACTGGTCGCCGACTGCTTTAATTGGTAAGTATGGCATGCAAGCTGTAGATATGGGAGAATTTGCTGGAAAAGATAACTGGGATAACTGTTTATCTAAACCTGAGCAAGAGTGTGCTGACCCTAAAAAATCTGCATGGGTTAAATCTGAAGTTTATAGTATTGCAACTGACAACTTCAAAAAATCAGCTGGTCAAGATGGTATGAAATATCTTGAAAAACGAACTTATCCAGGTCCGGTAATGAACGGAATGTTAGTATGGATGGGTGAAAACCAAGCTGAAGGTGCAGATGCTGCAATTGAATTCCTAAAAACACAAGAAGATGTGTGGACTAAATGGGTTTCAGGATCAGCTGCTAAAAAAATCAAAAAAGCACTTTAATAAAATAAATATTAATCGAACCCGTTATATAAACGGGTTCGATTTTATAGTATAAAAATTATATCAAATGGATTTTTTTAATAAAATACCTGTAATGAATAGAGATGCTTTAAGAGAGCTAAAAAAAGGTATTGATTTTAGTTTTAAAAATTTTTCAAGAGAATATGGAGATGCAATAGAAAGTTTTTTTGATCCTCTTCTTACTTTTTTAATTTTTTTAGAAAAATTATTAGTCAACACACCATGGCCAATAGTTATTGGTGTTTTTGGTTTGTTAGCATGGATTGGTTCAAGAAATTATAAATTAGTAATTGGTACAATGGTGTGTTTCTTGGTTATTGGTTATTTTGGAATGTGGAAAAATTGTATGGCAACAGTAGCAATTATATCTGTTGCAACACTAGTTTGTATAGTTGTTGGAATACCAATTGGTGTTTTAATGTCAAAATCAGCCAGAGCAGAAAAAACAATACTGCCAGTACTCGATATGATGCAAACTATCCCCAGTTTTGTTTACTTAATTCCTATAATAATGTTATTGGGTATAGGAAAAGTGCCAGGCTTGTTAGCTGTATGTATTTATGCTCTACCACCTGTTGTCAGGTTGACAAATTTAGGAATAAGAGAAGTCGATAAAGAAACTTTAGAAGCAGCAGATGCTTTTGGAGCAACACCAATGCAAAAATTAAGATCTGTTCAAATACCATTGTCTCTTCCAACTATTTTTGCTGGAGTAAACCAAACGATAATGATGGCTTTAGCAATGGTGGTTATTGCATCTATGATTGGTGTTAGAGGGCTTGGTGTTCCAATATTGCAGGCAATTTCTAATCAATACTTAGCGTTAGGTTTAATGAATGGTTTGGCAATTGTAGCCCTAGCGATAATATTTGATAGAATTACTCAAGAATATGGAAATAGAATTCAAAGACACCGAGGAATAACAAAAAAATAAGTCTTAATAATCTGTAAATGCCTCAATTATTAATTCATAGAGGTCTAGCTAAAAAAAAATTTTTAGAAAATAGCATTAAATCTTTCAATTATTGTTTTAATAAGAATTATGGAATTGAGACAGATATTCATGCAACAAAAGATAAAGAGTTTATTTGTTTTCATGATTTCTCATTAAAAAGAGTTTTTAAAAAAAACTTATGTGTGAAAAACCTTAATTACTCAAAAATTAAAGAGATTAGCACCAAACTTAATAAACCGGTTCCACTATTAAAAGACTTGTTAAAGTTGTCAAAAAATAAACACTCTTTATATATCGAAATCAAACCAATTTTCTCAATACCTCTTCTCGAAAAACTCTTGAAAGAGACAACTAAATTCAAAAAATGTGTGTTTATAACATTTAAACATCAAAATATTCACAATCTATTAAAGATTAATAAAAATACTAAGGTTGGATTATCTTTTGCACCGCCAACAAGTATCAAAACAATATTAAAAAAAGCAAATGATAGAAATATCAATTGTCTAATATTGGATAAATCATATCTAAAAAATAAAAAAATACAAAATTTAAAAATTGAAAAATATTTTTACACAATCAAAAATAAATTAGAATTTAATAAATATAAGAAAAATAATAATCTAATATTCGAAAATTTATAAAATTTTATTTTTTCAAATAATTTAATCTTCCAATAATCTCATCTCTGTCCATATAATAACCTTGTAGATGTCTATGTCCTGAGTTTGGATCAAACGCTGTTCTTCCATGTAATATTCTTCTGTTATTGAATGAATAAATATCGCCTGGTCCTAAACGAAAGTTGACTTGAAATCTTTTGTCATGCAATAGATTTCCAAATCTATGATGGGCTTTGTAAACTTTTTCCATAACATCAGGGTGGCAATCAAGGACATCCATTGTTGCTACACTAAATCTAATATCATGAAAATCTCCATCTTTGGTTAAACTTATTGCAGGTGCATGAAAATTTCTATGAGACTCTTGTGTGTAATCCATGTCTCTAAATTTTAAAGGAATATTGACTAAAGTTTCAAAAATTTCATTTTCATTATTTTTTAAATATTCTGCAACAGCAAACCCATCGACCGCAGATGAGTCTCCTCCATTAGCAGAATTAACTAAACAATGAAGAAATTGATATCCTGGTGGAAGTTCAAACCAAGGTAAATCCATATGATTTCTAAGTGCGTGCGCTGTATAAGCTGAATTATTTGGTTTTGGAATATTTATAACTTCAAATGGTGTTTTAAAAAAAGTTTCTCTTATATGGCTTATTCTATTTAATAGAGGAAAAGCAGATTTTTTTTCAACTGGTGCATTTTTAACAATGGCAATACCCTTATGATGTAAAAGTTCTAACCACTTAATTAATCCTTCGTCAGTATCTAAGATTTCATCATGTTCTATGCAAATTAAATCAAATTCATTTTTTAGATCTTTGTTCCACAAGCTATAAGGAGAAACATATTTAGATTTATTTTTTAATGTATAACAATTTTTTCGAAGCCAGCTTGGATCATAATAACTAGTATGATCTCCTTCGCTCCATTGAACTTGAAGAGATCCTGCCTCATCAACTTTAAAATCTTTTATAGATAAATCTTTCGATACATCTAAGATGTTAAACATTCTATGATGTGAGTCTTTATCATGAGCTGTAGGGCAATTATCTCGAAGCCACATATAATTAAACTTACTCTCTTCTCCATCACTCCATTTAATTTTAAGATCTGATCTATCTTTTTCAATTTTTTCAATTTGTGCCATTAGTAGATGATTATTTAAGGATTGAAGTTTGTCAATGCAATTTAAAGTTGAATAACTTATTTCTTTCCTTTAATAAATTTTATAGTTTTGTTACAAGTTCTTACAAAATGTCTAAAATAGAAATCAATAACATCTACAAAATCTTTGGTAATAAGCCTCAATCAATTTTACAAATGGTTAAAGATGGTGCGACTAAAGACGAAATCTTAGAAAATACAGGGCATACTGTTGGTCTAGATAATGTCTCTTTAAAAATTGAAGAAGGAGAAACTTTCGTTTGCATGGGTCTTTCTGGATCAGGAAAATCTACTCTAATAAGACATCTTAATAGATTAATAGAACCTACCTCTGGAGAAATTTTAGTTGAAGGTACAAATGTTATGTCGTTAAATAAACAAGAATTAATCGAATTTAGAAGACGTAAAATGAGTATGGTATTTCAGAGGTTTGGTCTTTTTCCTCATAAAACTGTAATTCAAAATGTTGCTTATGGACTTGAAATGAGAGACATATCTCAAGATGAAAGAAATAAAATATCTATGGAAAAAATTGAAGCAGTTGGATTAAATGGTTTTGAAAATCAGTATCCAAACCAACTATCAGGAGGAATGCAACAAAGAGTTGGCCTAGCTAGAGCATTAGCAACAGACTCTGATATTATGTTGATGGATGAAGCCTTTAGTGCCTTAGATCCTTTAATAAGAAGTGATATGCAAAAGCAGTTACTTTCACTTCAATCAGAATTAAAAAAAACAATAGTATTTATAACACATGATTTAGATGAATCATTGAGGCTTGGTAATCATATTGCAATTTTAAATGCTGGCAAATTAGTTCAAGTTGGAACTCCAGTTGATATCGTAATGAATCCAGCAGATGATTATGTTGCTGCGTTTGTAAAAGATGTAAATAGAGCAAAAGTACTAAAAGCAAAAGTAATTATGACCGACGCTAAAGAAGGACAACCATCTGGAGAAAACAGATTAAAAGTTCATGAAGATGAGTTTTTGGAAGAATTTTTACCTAAAATTGTTTTAAAAGATATTGTTGTAGAAGTTGTAGATTCAGCTGGCGATATAAAAGGTTATATTACAAGCAAAGAGTTACAATCTTCTTTGGTTAAATCATAAAACATAAAAAAATTATAACTGTTAGTGTTTATAAAATTTAAATGTCTATTTTAAAAAATAAAAAAATTATAATTTCAGCAGGTGCGTCTGGAATAGGCTTGGCAACAGCAAAAGTTTGTCTTGCTAGAGGTGCTTACGTTTATCTTTGCGATATAGATAGCAAATCACTTAATAAACTTAACAAACATCCATTAAATAATAAAAAATTATTTGCTTATCATTGTGATGCTTCTAATGAATATCAAGTTTCTGATTTTTTTCAAAAAATAAAAATGAAGACAAAAAAAATTGATGCTTTAATTAACAATGTTGGAATATCTGGTCCTACAGGATCACTAGAAAAATTAAAATCTAAAGACTGGGAAAATACCTTACATGTCGATGTAAACAGTCATTTTTATTTTACAAAGAAAGCTATACCTCTAATTAAAAAATCTAAAAATGGGTCAATAGTAAACATTTCTTCAACTGCTGGAATACTTGGTTTTCCACTTCGTTCACCTTATGCAGCAAGTAAATGGGCAATTATTGGTGTTACAAAAACTTTAGCAATGGAGCTTGGTAAATTTAATATTAGAGTTAATGCAGTATGCCCTGGAACAATTAAAGGTGATAGAATGAAAAGAGTGATAAAAGATAAAGCAAAATTCACTAAAGTATCAACAAAAATAATTGAAAAAGATTTTATTTCCATGAGTTCAATGAAGCAATGGATCTTAGAAGAAGATATTGGAAAAATGTGCTCTTTTTTAATCTCTGACGACTCAAGTAAAGTTTCTGGACAAGTAATCTCTGTTGATGGTCACACAGAAAGAAATGATTAATTTATAAAGCTTAATAAATTATCTGCAACCAAATCTGGAGCTTCAATTAAAAAAGAGTGTTTAACCTTTGGGATAATTGCTAATTTGGAATTTTCTATCTCATTAGACATTTTTTTATTATGTGAAGGTGAACATCCTCCATCATTTTCGCCAGTCATAAGTAAACATGGTTTTTTAATTTCATGAAGCCAATTTATCATTTCAGTTTTTGCATAAATTTTAAAAACATTTATAAATACATCTTTATCAGTATCTATTACTTGATTTAATCTCCTAGAAACTAAGTCAGGATTTTTCAATATAAATTCATCTGTAAACCATCGCGATGTTAAATTTTCCAATGTTTTTTTAACACCTATTGTTTCAAGATCATTAATAACCTTCCAAATTTTATTTCTATCATCATCTGATCTAGCTGCTACAGTCGACAACATCCCAACAGACAAAACTCTATCTGGATATTTTCTTGCATAAGCTGGGGAAATCATTCCTCCCAATGAATGTCCAACAAAATGAGCTTTTTCTATTTTTGTTTTTTCACGAAGTCTCTCTAAATCTGAAACAAGACTATCAAGATTAAAGTCTTTGTTTGTTATAGGTGATTTACCATGACCTCTTAAATCATAAGTTATAATTGTAAATTTTTTTGTTAACTTGGGAGTGATAAGTCGCCAAGCATCCTCAGCAGCACCTACTCCATGTGTTAAAAATATAGCTGGTCCAGATCCTTCAATAGAGTAACTACAATCTATTGCTGTTTCGCTCATTTCTGTCTATGCAACTTGAACATTTGATTTTTTAAAATATGGAATAACGTTTTCACCAATTCTTTGCATTGATTGGATTAAATCATTATGTGATTGGCCAAAACTAGAGCTTAATATAACTTCATCTACTCCTGTCTCTGCGTATACACTTAACTTATCTATCATTTCATTTAATGTACAAATCAAAAGGTTTTCTTTAAGCTCTTCAAGCGATTGTTCTCTTTTAAGAGGTTCTACGTTTCCTTCTTTTACTTTTCCTGGTCCTGTAAACATATTGTCAAATCTTTTGTAGTATTCATAAGCCATTTTTATTTTTTCTTTTGCATCATTATCGTCTTTAGCTAAATAAGCCATCCGTTGCATTGATAATTTTAATAATTTTCCTTTTTCTCCAAGAATCTCACATCCTTCTTTAAATGCGTTTACTCTATTTAAAAGAAGGTCCTTTGTTCCTGATAATACAGTTGATTGCACATGAAAACCTCTGGTAGCAGCGTCTTTAATGCTTTCTAAATTCATTGCTGCAATCATCATTGGTATAGGATTGCTTATTGGTCTTGGCATGATTGTTAATGGCTCAAAATCATAAAATTTACCCTGGTAAGATACTTCTTTATTTTTCAATAATAACTGTAAAACATGAAGGGACTCAGTAAATTTTTCTTTTGATGTTTCAATTGGTGTACCTAATCTTTTCATTTCCCATGGGAAGGCTCCTCTACCTACTCCAAGTATCAGTCTTCCATCTGTTAATATATCTGCTGTAGCTACATCTCCTGCATACGTTCTCATATCATGAAGTGGTAAAACTACTATTCCGGTTGTAATATTAATTTTTTTTGTAATTGAAGCAATTTTAACTGCCATTTGCAAAGGTGATGGCATCATCAATATATTTATTAAGTGATGTTCTGGGATTGATACTGTTGTGTAGCCAAGTTTTTCTGCAATAACACTTTCATTTAACATATTATCAAAGTGAATTTTTGAACCAATATTTGTATTTGGCATATAACTTGTTAAAAAATGATTAAAATCCATAAATTTATTTTACTATTTTCTTATTAAGTTTGTATATTTTTTTCTTAAAATTTGTAACTCTACCAAATATTCATCTCTTATATTTGAAAGCTTATTAACTGACTTACCTTTTGCTTGTTTTTTTGTACCAGATATTATTCGGTCAGATAATTTCTTTGTAAGTTTAGGAGCTTTTAATTTAGTCCATGGTAACTTTAATGCTGGTCCAAATTGTTCCAGCATGTGCTTCATACCTGCTTTTCCACCAGCAAGATGAAAAGTAAGGAATGTACCCATCAATGAATATCTTAGACCAGGGCCATCTTCTATAGATCTATCTAAATTTTCAGTAGTTGCATAACCCTCATTAATAATATGTAGACCCTCTCTCCAAAGAGCTTCTTGCAATCTATCAGACAAATAACCAGGTAGCTCTTTTTTAAGTAAAATAGGATTCATCGAAATAGATTTATAAAAATTATTAGCAATATTCATGTATTTTTTAGATGTTTTTTTTCCTGGAACTATCTCAACTAATGGCAACAAATATACAGGATTAAACGGATGCCCTATAATTCCTCTTTCTGGATTTTTACATTTTGAATAAATTTTAGTTGGTAGCAGTCCTGAAGAACTTGATGAAATAATTGCATTAGGTTTTGCATATTTGCCAATGATGTTCATCAATTTAGTTTTTAAGGCATAATTTTCACTTGCACATTCTTGAATAAAATCTGCATCTCTTAAAGTTTCCTCAATAGAAGTAAAATATTTAAAATTTTTAAGGTTAATTGTTTTTTTATTAAAAAGTTTTTTTACGTAAGGCAAGGTTCTTTTAATTTCAGTTATTAAGCCTTTCTTTAATTTTAAATCTCTATCGAAAGCATAAACAATTTTGTTGTGTGCCAAACAACGAATAATCCAACCGGCTCCTATTACTCCAGTACCTATTATGGCTACTTTTTTAATTTTTGTCATTTTTTAATTTAATAATTCTTTAATATTTTTATCTAGTTCTTTTTCAAAATTTATATCATTACCTGGATTAGCGGCACAATGACCAAAAGAAGAGTCAACCGGTCTTAGAGATGAGCGGGTTATGAATTTACTTTCATATTCATTATCTTTGGTTCTAAAGTAAAGGTCTTGATTGCATGGCATCAAAATTGTTTTTGCTTTTATTGATTTTAATGCTTTAATATAATTATTATTATACTTTGGGCCCTTACTTATATCATTTAGTTGCCATGTTTTTAGCTTAGATAGTAAATTATTTGCATCCCAGTTTTTAGCATGATCATTTTCCCAATCTTTTAATAATTCTTCAGAATTTTTATAACCCAGTTTTTTGTATAGTTTTTGTCTATAAAAATTTTGAGAAAAAGCCCATCCAGCATAAACACGGCCAAAAGCTTTTAAGCCTGCTACAGGTTGTTTTTTATAGTTGCCTTTGTTCCAATTTTTATCAGTTGTCAGTGCCGCTTTAACTCCTTCTAAAAATACGTGATTATGGATTGATGTTTTGGATGAAGCGCAAAAAGGAAGGATAGCTTTTACCATATTTGGATATTGAGCAGCCCATTGATAAGATTGGCAACCTGCCATTGACCAGCCAGTTACTAATGCAATTTTTTTTATTTTAAACTTTTCTGTAATAAGCTTATGCTGACAATAAATATTATCCCATAATGTTAGAGTTGGAAATTTGGAACCTGATTGGTTTTGTATAGAATTATTTGGTGACGATGAAAAGCCATTTCCAAACATATTTATAGATATAATAAAATACTTATTTGGATTTATTGCTCTATTTTTTCCAATAAATCCCTCGTTCCTTAAATGATTTCCCGTATAAAATGTTGGAAGAATAATAACGTTTGAGGAATTTTTGTTTAATTTACCATAAGTTTTATAGGCTAATTCAGCTGATTTTAAAACTTTTCCAGATAAAAGTTTTATATTTCCTAATTTAAACTTTTCATAATTCTTCATGAATTAGTAAAGTCTTAAGTACTCTTTTACTTCCCAATCCGTCACTGCCTGATGATATCTTTCCCATTCATCATTCTTGTATGCGAGTAATGATTTTTTCATAACAGATCCTATTACCTCATCTGACAAAGTATCATTTTTAAGAGTCTCTAAGGCCATTAGTAAATTTCTTGGCAATCTTTTAATTCCAAGTTTTTTAAATTCTTTCTCAGTCATATTGTAAAGATCTTGGTCTGTAGCCTTACCTGGATGAATTTTTTTCTTAATCCCTTCAACAGCAGCTGAAAGTGTCATTGAAAAAGCCAAATAAACATTCATTGTCATATCTGCAGCTCTATTTTCAATACAATATCTGTTTTGTGGTAATCTAAACTGAGCTGATCTATTATTGTGCCCATAAGTAATATTTGTTGGAGCCCAAGTAACAGTGCCTCCTTCAAATCCACCAACTCTTGGTACTAATCCATTATACGAGTTTACTGTTGAACATGTAATTGAAGTTATTGCCTCTGCATGTTTCATTAGTCCACCTACAGCAAACAAAGATTCTTTAGACCATTTATTTCCACCATCAAAAATATTTTTTCCTTTTTTATCAATCATTGAAAAGTTTATGTGAGCTCCTGATCTCCAATCACCAATTGTTGGCTTCGGCATAAATGTGATGAACATGTTATGTTTTTTAGCAACTTCTTTTAAAAGTATACGAAGAAAAACCAATCTGTCAGCCATCTCTAAAAGGTTTGTATAATGAAAATCTAATTCAAATTGAGAATAGGCACCTTCAGCAACTACATCATGAAGCTTCCAACCTAAACCGTTAAGAATATCTATCAGTTCTTTTAAGAAATGCATTGAATCTAGTGAGTGTTCAACGTCATATCCAAAAGCCTGGCGTCGTGGTCTAATTCCTTTTATTGGATCTGTATCAATTGCTTTTACTGGATGTCCATTTTCATCATATTTCATTGCAATAAATTCTGGCTCAACACCTGCCATACCTATGTATCCAGCATTTTGAGCTTTTTGCATATTACGTTTTAAGGCCTGTCTTGGACAAACATTATAAGGTTTGTCTTCCCAATAAAGATCTGCAAAAATAATTGCAGTAGATTTGTCCCAAGGACAAATATAAACAGCATCTAAATCTGGTAACATAACTTGATCAGAATCTGCAGGGGTAAGTTCAGGAACAAATGATATTGAATGAACTGCAAACTGTGGTCCTTTACCTAAACACAAAGGTTCAAAATCTGTCATTGGCACAGGTTTTGATTTTGGAATACCGTGGAGATCAATCCAGCTTGATAAAACATATTTAACACCAGCATTTTTTAATTTTTTATGAATTGATGGTATTTTTTTTCTATTACGCTCTACTGCATCTTTAAAATTTTCATAATAAATTTTTTCATTTTTACTCATATTGATCTCCTCAAATAATTTATTATTGTGGCATATCTTCAGGGTCTATTCCAGGAACAAATGTTATGCCTGCTTGCTGTTTCCAATCATGTGGGTAAGCAGCATAAAATATTACACATTTCTCATCACATTCATACGCTATATGATTGTCTTTAGGTATATAAAGTACATCACCTGGATTACAGATATAAGACTGTCCATCGCAAGTTAATCTAAAAGTTCCTTCCATACAGTAAATAATTTCATCACAAGTTAAATCCCATGGAACAGAAACTTTATTTAAAAAATTTAATCCACCACACATTGTATTACTTACTTTGCTGGTCACAAACGGTTTAATATAACTTTTGCCAGGTTCTAGAGTATGAAGTCTATTTTCTATATCTTTAAACTTATATAGCTGGGGTTTTTTTGACATTCTTATTTCCTTTCAGTTTATACTTTTATTGGTTCGTTTAATTCGACTTTGTATCCATCAGGGTCTTCACAAAATGCTATTACTCTAGTTCCATGTTTCATAGGGCCTGGTTTGCGAGTGATATTAACTCCAAGTTTCTCAAGATCTTCACAAGCCTTGTAAACATCAGGAGTTTCAATACAAACATGACCCCATCCATTTCCCTTGTCGTAGTCCTCTTTTTGATCCCAATTACAAGTTAATTCTAAACAAGGCGACTCAGTTTCAAGTCCATATCCAATAAATGCATTTGTAAACTTACCATCAGGATAATCTGTTTTTCTTAAAACTTTCATACCTAAAGTTTTGCAGTAAAAATTAAAAGATGCTTCTAGATCTTTAACTCTTATCATTGTGTGGGCAAGTCGATATCGTTCTAGATTTATTTCTTTAGACATTTTTTTTCCTTTTTATTGATTTAGAAGATTTCATTGTAGCATCAACTATAAGTTTTTGAAATGCTTGCACACCTTTTTCCCAAACTGGAGATAAAAGACCACCTTCTTTTGCAGCTGGAGAATATCTGCCTTCTTGGAGTCTTTCACACATTTCATGATCTTCTTTATGAACACTCCACCATATGTTTTTTACCATCTTGATTTCTTTTTCGCTCATAGACTTACCATCAGTAGTATAGATTATTCTTTTTTGTGAAGTTATACCTGGGCTTATTGGTATATTTAAATAAACACCAATTTGATTAGGAAAATATGTTCCTATTATAAAATTTGGAAAAAGAGATAAATATTTTGAGGTTACGGACAGTGCAGCACTATTATTTGTATCTTCTTCATCAACATCAACGCCACTTCCATAACACATACCATCGACAACTGTATAATGATCCTTTAAAGGTTGATTAGTAGTAGTTTTATGAACAAATTGTACATGATACGGTTCTATAAAATTTTCAATTAGAAATTTCCAGTTAGTATTTATTTTTCCAAAATCTAGAGTTGTTGCATATTTTAATTTTGTTAAATCAATATCATCAAATTTTTTAATAAGTGGTTTCGCATACTCCTCAAATTTTTTTGCTTTTCCATTAAAATTAATAAAAATCCAATCATGCCAAATATGAACTTTAATTGATTTTAATCCATGATTAGAAAAATTAAATCCTTTTGGCTTGTGTTGATCTGTACCACCCACATGTGGGGCTGCTTTTAATTTACCATCAAGATCATAGCTCCAAGCATGATATGGACAGCGGATAATCTTTCCTACATTTTTTTTTTCATTTACAAGTTTTAAACATCGATGACTACAAACATTGTGAAAAGCAGAAATTTCATTTTCATTTCTCACAAGTAAAATAGGTTTATTTGCAATAAAAATTGGAATTACATCACCAGATTTTTTAAGTTCATGTGAAAAACCCACAAACAGCCATCCATTGGATAATACAGTTTCACATTCCTTTTTCCAAAAATCTTCATCGATATAAGATTTAGGTGGCAATCCAAATATAGTATTAGAATTTTTAGGTTTTTTAATTTTTACTAAATTTTTTTCTTTAGACATTAGCTGGTTACTAAAGGGTTATTTATATTGAAAAGCCTATTTTAGAATAATAATATTTACAATATAATTTTTCAAAAGAGCACTGGTATGATTAATGATAATTTCAAACAGGAAGATTTTAGAGGCTACAAACAGTCAGCTGTACCAGAGATTGATAATGGATTGGCCCAAACAAATTCTAAAACACCATGCGGAGAATATTTAAGACGTTATTGGCATCCCGTTGCTTTAACTTCCGATGTAAGTGAGATACCAAAGGAAATTCGTATTCTAGGTGAAGATTTGGTTATATTTAAAACTACAAAAGGAAATATAGGTTTGGTACATAAAGCTTGTCCTCATAGAAGAGCTTCAATGGCATATGGGAAAACTGAACATGAAGGTATTAGGTGCTGTTATCATGGTTGGCTTTTTTCAACTAATGGCGAAATTCTCGAAACGCCTGGCGAGGATATAGACTCGAAACAGGCTAAAAAATTAAGAGAAACATTTAAGCTTGGAGCATATCCAGTCATAGAGTTTAACGGTTTAGTTTTTTCATATCTTGGTCCGATGGAAAAAATTCCTGAATTTCCACACTATGATTCATTTGAAATTCCTGGAAATATTTCTAGTCCTTATCGAATAGATTATAATTGTAATTGGATACAAGTGCTTGATGCAATTATGGACCCTCTTCATACCTCATTTTTACATGGTCAAAGCTCAGGTATACAATTTTCTGAAGGTTTTGCTGAAGTTGGAGAGATAGATTTTTTTGAAAGAGGAATTCAATACCTTGGATGCAATACAAGACGTATAAACGATAATGTATGGGTTAGAGTAAATGAATTAATTTTACCAAATTTTACACAAGCTGGAGCTGCTTTTGCTGCTGATGGTACAAAAAGTAAATACTTTGGAAGAAGCTCTTTTACAAGATGGGTTGTTCCAGTTGACGATCATCATTGCGTTGCTTTAGCTTGGGCAAATTTTGGTGATAGAGGAGATCCAATTGAATATAATAATCAAGAAGGATATGAAAGAATTGAAGCTGGTGAAATTTCAAACAGAACACAAGAAGAAAAACAAAAAAACCCAGGTGATGCAGAAGCTGTTGAAGGAATGGGATCAATCAGTAGTCACAAAGGTGAGCATTTAATGCCAACTGATAAAGGTGTTATGATTTACAGAAGAAGAATAAGAAAACTATCAAAAGATTTAGAAGAAGGTAATGATCCTCCTCAACCTCAAAAAGCAAAAGGACAAATTGTAAGAACTAACGGACAGGATACAATATTAAAAGCACCAAAAAAAAACAATAATGATAAAGAATATGTTAAATCAATCTGTTCATCTGTAATGAATATGCAGTTTAATTTAGAAGATATGCCATTAAAAGAACGGGATAAAGGTATTATAAAAAATCTTCAAGAAATGGAAGCAAGAGGTAGTTTTGAATAAAGATAAAAAGATTAAAATTCATGTTAAAAATAATCACTGGGCGCCTGGGTCATTCCCAACAGATGCTGAGGGTGAAAAAAATTTTACTATTACAAAAGAACATTTAAATGAAGCTCTTAAAGATTTTCCTGAAATAAAGGATAAATTAGAAATATTTATTGATTGGGATGAAGATAATTTTGAAAAATCAATGTCAAATTCAGATATATTATTAGCTTGGAATTTTCCTACAAATAATCTCAAAAAAATTTCACCTAATCTGAAATGGATACATGTTGTATCAGCAGGCGTAGAACATTTACTACCTTTGGACTGGATGTTTGATGATTTAGTTTTGACAAATAGCAGTGGCGCTCATGCTAAAAAAGCTGGTGAATATGGACTAATGGCTATTTTAATGTTGCAAAACCATATGACTAGAATTGTTACCAACCAAAAAAAGAAAGAGTTTGTGTCTCTTTTTAGTAACCCTATTGCAGGAAAAACAGTAGTTGTAGTTGGAACAGGTTCTTTGGGCTCTTCGATGGCAAAACATGTTAAGTCATTAGGGGCAAATGTTATTGGAGTTAATAAAAGAGGAAAAACTGTAGAAGGATGTAATAAGGTAATCATAATAGAAAATATTGATAGCGTATTACCTAAAGCTGATTTTCTATATTTGGCAGTTCCCGAAACTCCAGATACAAAAAATCTAATCGGTAAAGAAAAGCTTAATATGCTTAAACCTACTTGTGGAATAGTAAATGTTGGACGACAATCAGTAATGGATTACGATGTATTGTGTGAAAAACTAAACAATAATGAAATAGCGGGTGCAATACTTGATGTTTTTACCCATGAACCTCTTGATAAGTCTTCAAAACTTTGGGATACACCAAATTTAATTTTAACTCCTCATGTGTCATCTGATGATAATGGTGATTATGTTAGATTAACTCTTAATATATTTTTAAAAAATTTAAAATTATTTATAGAAAATAAAGATTTAGTGAATCAGATTGATAAAAGATTAGGTTATTAAAAAAATTACACTAAGTTAATTAAACTACTATTTTGAGATTACTTATATTTTGTAAGTTTAAGTTGTTCTCTTGTTTGGGCTGGTGTAATAGTTGAGTAACCAAGTTCATCTACTATTCTTATAGCTTTTTCTACTAACTGAGCATTAGTAGCCAGCTTACCTTTTGATAAATATAAATTATCCTCAAGTCCAACTCTTGGGTTACCTCCCATTAGAACAGTTTGAGCAACAAATGGCATTTCGTTTTTTGAAATTGCAAATCCAGACCAAACACCTTCTTTTGGCATAATATCTTTCATTGCTTGCATTGCTAAAGTTGTTGCTGGTGCTCCCCATGGAATTCCTAAACACATTTGAAACATTGGTGGATCACTTAATAAACCCTCTTTATATAACTGGGCGCCAAACCACATATTACCTAAATCAAAAGCTTCTATTTCAGGTTTAACTCCTATTTCTTTTAATTTTTTTGCTGCTTTTCTTAAATCATTTGGTGTATTAACTGTAATAACTGAGCTGTCACCAAAGTTTAATGTACCAGCATCCAGTGTACAAATTTCAGGTAGAAACTGTTCTGCGTTTGCAATTCTTTCCATAACATTTGCCATATCAGTCATAGGACCAAAATCTAAGGGATTATCACCTTGTCCGATATCAAGATCACCACCCATACCTGTAGT
>JACWEP010000060.1 GCA_014653375.1 Pelagibacterales bacterium SAG-MED48
TAATCTTTCCTTTGTTCTTCTAATATCATCTGCTCTTTGTTCACCCGGCATATTTTGAACACCAAACTCGTCTTTTGTTAATAATCTTCTAATACCTTCGTTTACATCCTCATAATATCCAGCATTAACACCTTCTTGTGCTTTTTTCATTAAAGCAGATCTTGTATCTTCATCTAAATTTTTTAACATCTGTAATTCAACAGCACCTTCTTGCGCTATATCTGTTTGTGCTGCTGATAATTTAATTTGTCTTTCTAAATCTTTTTCAGCATCTATTGCATCAAATAAATCTCCTGATGGCCCTTTAGCAGCTTCTGCTGCTGTTGCAAGTAAACCACCTCTTGGTGTTGCTGATGCAAGATTTAAACCAAAGTTAATTAAAAATTTAGATATGTCCTCACCTTTATCTCTTTTACCTAAAGCTTCCATTAATCTTTCCTCTGTAGATAATCTTTTAATACTAGGTGTCATGTTTTGATTCATATCTAATGCAGGTGTCTTTGTTCCTTGGTCCACGGTCGGTTGTTTCATAGCATTCATCCTGTTAGGAAAAGCACTAATCACGTCTAATGCACCTTGTGAAACTCTATCTCCTTCACCATAAGGAAAAAACTGTCCACCAATAGTTGTACCTTGTTTATATCCAGGTCTATCAAGTCCTGATGTAATACCAGTTCCTGTTGAACCACCCATTCTAAACATTGGTCTTTTTAAAGTTCTATTCATTATGCGAAAGGTCTACCTCCTAAATATCCATAGATACCTGCAAGTGTAGACCCTATACCTAATGCACTTTGTAATGGTGATGGATTAGGAACATTAGCTGTTTGTGTGCCTGATCCTCTCATACCACCCATAATGCCTGTTGTAATATCTGCAAATCTATTTAATTCTTCTTGTGGTTGGAAAGCTGCCATTCTAGTAGCTTCTCTAGTTGCATCAAGATTTGCTTGTGCTTGCGCCTGGTTAATCGCGCCCAATTGACCTAAACGTGAAATATCTGTTCCTTGTAATTGTTGTTGTTGTGCACCCAAAGCTGCCTGTTGTCCAGCTAATCCAGATTGGAATCCACCTAAACCTTGTGTTGCTGCAGCAATACCAGC
>JACWEP010000061.1 GCA_014653375.1 Pelagibacterales bacterium SAG-MED48
GCTGTGATTAATTTTACATTCTTGAATTTTGGTTTCATCTTCAAATGTATCAGTTATATGGGTACTAACATCTTTTCCTGTTTGATTTTTAATACCATGATCTATTGTCTTACCAACTAGTGCATGTTGAATGCTTCCTGTTTTTACAATTGAATAGGTTGGACCTAACACTGCAACACTTTGCACACATCCTGTTAAAAAAATAAAAGAAGCTGAAATTAATAAAGTTTTTTTCATTGATAAAGTTTTTATATAATTAAAATAATAATTAAAGATAAAATTACTTAATTTAGGAATTATATATGTTCATTTTGATTTTTTACTTACCAATACCAATAATAGTTAAATCATCATCAAGGATGTCATTATTTTCTTTAATTCCCTTCTCTTTTGTACCTATTTTTAAACTTTTTAATCTAATTTCTTCAGTGGCATTCTCTAGTTCTTTTCTTAAAGAAGAATTTTCATGTCTAAGTATTAATTCTTTTACTCCATCAATTCCTATTTCTTGTTTGTTATCATCCATGCACTCTGAAAATCCATCTGTAAAACAATAAATTCTGCCATCGTTTAGTTTAAAACTTTCTAACTGATAAACACTTTCGTCTTTATGTTTAGTAACTGCTAAAGGCATTGAACTTGATGGAAATTCTTTAAAACTTTTACCAGTTTTAAATAAAGTAGGTTGATGACCAGCATTTGCAATCTCAACTAAATCTGATTTAAGATTATATCTTCCAACAATTGAGGTAATAAAAGTACCTACAGGATTAGTATCTTTTAAGTCGTTATTCATTTCTAACAAAATTTCATTTGGTTTAAATTTTTGTTTAGCAAAAATCTTAAATAAAGTAATAGCTTTTGCCATTACCATACCAGCATTAACTCCCTTGCCTGAAACATCTGATAATGTGAAATAAACCTCATCATCATGCAAATAAAAATCATAAAAATCACCTGAAATTTCTCTAGCTGGAATATTTAAACCAAATATTGGGTAGTTTTCTAAATCACGCTTAGGCATTAAACGTTTTTGAACATTCATTGCGAGTTTAATTTCTTGGGAAACTCTATTCTTCCATTTATTTTTTTGTTTTTCAG
>JACWEP010000062.1 GCA_014653375.1 Pelagibacterales bacterium SAG-MED48
AAACTATTTTTATTAAGCTCAATTCCTACTAATCCAGTTCCACAACCTGCATCTAAAATCTTTATATTTTTTTGAGAAATATGTTTTGTAAAAAGCTCTATTGTTTCTTGAGGTCCAGAATACTTCCAGTCAACCATGTCCCTGTCATATTTATTTTCAACAGTCCATTCATCGTAATAATCCTCAACTTCTTTACCTGCCTTTAATTTATAAATTGGAATTTTATTTCCGATATCTTGTTGTGACATTTATTTTTGCCTATGTTTAAAACTATCTCTTCTAAAACTATATAATGCACTAGGATCAACATCAACATCAACTACTGCAGGTTTATTACATTTAACTGCCGCTCTGACAGCTTCATTTATTTCAGAAATTTTTTTAACTTTAAAACCTTTTGCACCATATAATTCTGCAACCTTATCAAATGACGGGCTGGTAATATCTGCCCCTAAATATCTTTTTCCAAAAAAATCTTTTTGATAAGCTTTTTCTGCTCCCCAACTTTGATTATTCATTACAATAGTTGTAGTATTTATTCCATATTCAACAGCTGTACTTAATTCTGATATAGTCATACCAAACCCTCCATCACCCATCAAACTCACAACAGTTTTTTTTGGTTTTGCAATTTTAACTCCAAGACCACATGCAAATGAAAAACCAACCAAACCAAAATCTAGGGGTGTAAATAAAGATGGTGGATTATAATATTCTAAAGCATCTGTTGCTTGTAAACAAAGTGTTCCTGCATCTAAAGTAATCGCAGTATCTTTTGGTAAAGCTTTTCTTAATTGTTTAAATAATCCTCTTGGCTGAATAGGAAAATTATTTCCAAGATTATTTTTGTCTCTATTAGCTAAGTAAAATTCTCTTTCTTTTAGATATGAATTAGTCCAACTATTTATATCTAACTTAATTTTTTGTTTTTTAATTTCATTATATATTTGATTAGTAGCAGTAGCTGCATCAGCATTAATACCAATAGCAATTGGAAAATATTTTCCAAGCATTTTTTTTTCAATTTCAACTTGAATGATTTTAGCTTTTTTATTTATATTATCGTATGAGTAAAAAGTAGAGTTAAAA
>JACWEP010000063.1 GCA_014653375.1 Pelagibacterales bacterium SAG-MED48
GTTTAAAATAATTATTTAATACATATATTAAACAATATAAGTAAAGAATAAATCAAATACTCATGTTTAACCCATTAAATTTCATTACAAAATTCATCAAGTCTAATAATCAAAAAGAGCTTGAAAGAATAGGTAAAATTCTCAAAAAAATAAATTTGCTAGAAGATGAATTTAAAGATCTTAATGATTTAGAATTTCCAAAAAAAAACACTTGAATATAAAGAACAATTAAAACAAGGAAAAACCTTAGACGATATTTTGCCTGAAGCATTTGCGTTAGTAAGAGAGGCTTCAAAAAGAACTCGTAATGAAAGACATTTTGATGTTCAAATAATTGGGGGTGTTGTTCTTCATGAAGGGAAAATTGCTGAAATGAGAACTGGAGAGGGGAAAACTCTAACCATTACATTGGCTGCTTACTTAAATGCACTTGGTGAAAAAGGAGTTCATATTGTAACAGTTAACGACTATCTTGCAAAAAGAGACTCAATTGAAATGGGTCTAATCTATAATTTTTTAGGCTTGTCTTCAGGCTATATTAATAATGATCAGGATGATATTGAGCGTAAAAGAAATTATGATTGTGATATTACCTACGCAACCAATAGTGAGCTTGGATTTGATTACTTGAGAGATAACATGAAATTTTCAGAAAATGATATGGTACAAAGAGAACATTCATTTTCTATAGTTGATGAAATAGATTCTTGCCTAATTGATGAAGCTAGAACGCCCTTAGTTATTTCAGGTTCAACTGAAGATAAAACAGCCCAATATCTTGCTATCGATAAACTAGTAAAACAATTAAATAATAAAGATTATGAAATAGATGAAAAAGAAAAAAGTATTCTTTTAACTAATGATGGAATTAATAATGTAGAAAAAATATTTTCTAATGCAGGAATTTTAAAAAATAATAATTTTTATGATCCAGAAAATTTACATTTAGTGCACCATGTAAATCAAGCCCTTCGAGCTAACCATCTATTTGAAAAAGGTAAAGATTATATTATCCAAGATGAAAATTTAAAAATTATAGATGAACTAACGGGCAGGA
>JACWEP010000064.1 GCA_014653375.1 Pelagibacterales bacterium SAG-MED48
TGAAGAAATTATTGAAATGGAAAAATTGTATTTTTCCAAACAACTAAAAAACATACTTTTGCTTGTTAACAAAGATTTAAGTTTTGATAAGAATTTAAATGGTGATTTTGATCTTATAGATAATTTAATTATAAAAAATAATGATAGAAAATTTATTTATACAGGTTGTCAAATATTAAATAAAAAACTCCTTTCAATTTATAAAACTGAAAAATTTTCAATAAATAATTTGTGGAACGATTTAATTGAAAAAAAAGAACTATATGGTTTTGAGACTAATAATGATTTTTATCATTTAACAGATCTTAAAACTTTTAAAAAATTACAAGATCTTTAGCTCTTTCATCATCCAGGTATTTACAATCAGTAATTTTCTTATTACCATCCAAAGTAATTAACAACGGATTTCCAGTTGGTATTTCCAATTTTGAAATTTGATTTTCATCTAATTTAAATAAATATTTACATAATGCTCTAATTGAATTTCCATGAGCAGAAATCAAAATATTATTTTCTGAAATTTTATTTTCTATATCTTTTTTATAAAACTTTAATACTCTTTCATAAGTATCTTTTAGAGATTCTGTGTCAGGAATTTCGTTTATTGGTATTTCTTTATAAGTTTTAATATTTGTTGGATGATAAGGATTATTTTTATCTAATGGATCTGGTCGCAAATCCCATGAACGTCTAAATTGATAAACTTTTTCTTCACCTAGTTTTAATTTCATCTCATCTTTATTTAAACCTGTAAGCGCTCCATAATGTCTCTCGTTTAATTGCCAAGCCTCTTTTGAAATTGTTGTACTTTGTAATATTTCTTTTATTAATTTTAAGGTATTTTTTGCTCTTAATTGAAATGATGAATAATAAAGACTAACTTGAATTTGTTCATGTTTGATTAATTCACCAGCCTTTTTAGCCTCTAATTTTCCATTTTCTGTTAAATCAACATCTACCCATCCTGTAAATTTCTTTTCAAGGTTCCAAACGCTTTGGCCGTGTCTCACTAATATTAAATAACTC
>JACWEP010000065.1 GCA_014653375.1 Pelagibacterales bacterium SAG-MED48
GAAATAGAAATTTAAGATTTAAAATACCCTTAAATTTTGAAAGCTATTTTAAGAATAAAAAAATAGTTAAAGTAGGAAGATTTTCTAAATATTTAATTATATATTTTTTTAAAGGGAGCTATTGTTTAATCCATTTAGGTATGTCGGGTACAATTCATATTGTTGATAAAAAATTCATTAAAAAATTTACTAACAGTAGTTTTTATAATTCGCCTTATCTCCCAAAAAAACATAACCATGTTGAAATAATTTTTGATAATTTTAAGATTATTTATAATGATCCAAGAAGATTTGGTTTTTTTCAACTTATCAAAAATAGTTTAGATTTAAAAAAAAGATTTAATCATTTAGGTCCAGAGCCATTTGATCCAAATTTTAATCTGACTTATGTTTTTGAATTTTTTAAGGGTAAAAATAAAGATATAAAAAGTTTTTTACTTGATCAAAAATTTGTATCAGGAATTGGTAATATATATGCAAGTGAAATATTATTTTTATGTAAAATAAATCCGTGCAAAAAAGTAAGTGTATTAAGTAAAAAAGAATGTCAAAAAATTATATTAAATTCCAAAAAAATTCTTTTAAAAGCTATTGCAAAAGGAGGTTCTAGTATTAGAGATTTTAAGGATACTTCAGGATCAAAAGGAGGATTTCAAAACGAATTTAAAGTTTATCAGCAAGAAGGTGAGAAGTGTAAAAATTTAGGATGTTTTGATCTTATAAGAAAAAAGATAATCGGTAATAGGTCGACCTTTTTTTGTGATTCTTGTCAAAAATAAACAATTATTTTATTGACCACCATAAATTCTCAAGTTATACCCCTGCGGATATGGCAAACACAAAATCAGCAATTAAGAGAATAAGAAGAATCTCTAAGCAAACAGCCGTTAATAAGGCAAGAAAAAGCAGATTTAGAAACGCTCTTAAAAAAATGAACCTTTTAATTGAAGACAAGAAGAAAGAAGAAGCTATTAAATTTCTGCCTAAATTAAATTCAGAGCTAATGAAAATTGCAAA
>JACWEP010000066.1 GCA_014653375.1 Pelagibacterales bacterium SAG-MED48
TTTATTGCAGTGTCTGCATGGCTGATAATGAAAAGTAATTACAAAAATATTGAAAAAAAACATAGAATTGACTTTTGGATTGGAATTGGTTCTGCCACTTGGACTACTGCTGTAATCGGTACATTTATTGGGTTTTATACATCTGATTATTTGGATAAAAACGTGATGATGGGTTTAGCAATCTTAAACCCAATTTATTTTTTATGTATGTTAGTAGGTGCAATGAAGACCTTGCAAATATCAGCATCAGTAATATTAGGATTATTACTTGGCCCAATATTTTATTTTGTATCTCCAGAATGGTCAATTTTACTTGGTGGAATTATCGGTGGAACTATTGCATATCTTATTGGAGAATTAAATGTCAGCTAGTATAGTTCTTGCAATTATAGTTACATCATTAGCAACTTTTTCATCTAGATTTTTAGGAGCAATTTCTTCAAATGGAATAAAAGAAAGTTCAAAATTATTCAGATGGTTTAATTGCCTAGCTTATTCAACATTAGCGGCATTGATTGCTAGAACAATTATTTTTCCAGTTGGAGTGTTGTCTGACACAAGTTATTTAAGTAGAGCAACAGTAGTATTGTTTTGCTTATTTATTTTCTTTATCTCTAATAGAAATTTTGTTTATCCAACAGTAATTTCTGCTATCATGATGACATTACTAAGTGAGTACTTATAATGGAACAAATTACTGGTTTAACAATTACAGAACATAATAATTCAAAAAGAATAATTAATATTAATTTAGAAAATGAAATTATTGAAAAACTGATATTTCCTTTTAATAAATTTGATTTAACAGCATTAGAACTTAAACCTTTTACTCGCTTTACCATTGCAAAAAGCTTAGATGATCTGACAAATAATAAGCTAAGTAAATTAATGAATTCTATAATTAAAGATAGATCTACAGGATGTTTTATAATTGGTCCAAAAAATATTACAGCAAAAATTAATGATACATTTCTAGTTAAACTATCTACCGCTATTGCTCATTTGATTGGAATACCA
>JACWEP010000067.1 GCA_014653375.1 Pelagibacterales bacterium SAG-MED48
AACTCAGTCTTAAGAATATTGTCATCTATTGCAAATGCAGCTCTAACTATATTTAAAGCATCATGTCGAACATTTCCTTCTGTGTTTGTTAAATATGGCTTTCTTAAAGATTTAAAAAATTCTTTTCTAATTACTTCATCATCAAAGTTAATACTTGAATAACCTAGGAAAGTCGCTGGTGACCATTCTCTAAATTTTTGTTCCACCTGAGTTAACATTTCATAATGGCTCAGATTACCTTTAGTTAACAAATCTACATTTGATTTATTAATACAAAGTGCAGTAGCAGATGGCACTCTGTCCTGTGGTAGCCTACATCTTGCTTGAAAACGCTCTAATTCTTTGAAGTTTTCATCTAATAATATTCCGCCTATTTCAATTATAGTTGCCCAATCTGTCTGAGCAGAATCTGTCTCAATATCCCATACTACGTAATTCAATTTGCTCTCCTTTGTGCATAAAATTGTTCAACTTTTTCTAAAAACTTATTTTGGTAATCTTTTAATCTGTCACCATCAATTAAAAACCTTTGAAACATATTATCTTTTGTACAAAGCAATATTGCAGCTTGGGTAATGTTAGATCCATGAACTGTATTATGTGCTAAAGCATACGCTGCGCATTGAAAATAGTAATCTTCAATCCACTCATCTTTTTTAGGCTTATTACTTTGTTTAAAATCAATAATAGTTTCTTTATTTTCATAAACGCCAACACAGTCAACAGCTCCTGCATATTTTCCAGGATAATATAATGTTGCCTCACAACCCCAAATTTCATCAAGTTTATTTCTTAAACCATTTTCAATAATCTGATCTGCCATCATTCGTTCTTTAGTATTATCTCCTAATAAATCTAAATTTAACTTACCGAGTAAAAATTTTTCTAAATATTCGTGCATTGAGCTTCCTCTACTGCTCGCTTCACGTGTAATAATTTCTGCTTGTTTTTGACCAACTCTTTGCTTCCAGGCTTGAAGTGAGGCTTTTTTTTCTTCAGACTCAGTTGCTTT
>JACWEP010000007.1 GCA_014653375.1 Pelagibacterales bacterium SAG-MED48
GGTCTTTTAAAACCTAGTTTTTTACTTGTATAGTTTCTATCAATATTAAAAGAGGTTCCAGCTAAAGCGGCGACACCTAAGGGACTCTCATCTAAACTTTCTAAATTATTAACAAATCTATTTTTGTCTCTGTTAAACATCTCAACATAAGCCATTAGATAGTGAGCAAAAGAAATAGCCTGTGCGTTTTTAAGATGAGTAAAACCAGGCATGATTGTTTCAATATTTTTTTCAGCTAATTTTAATGTACTCTTTATTACCTTATCTATAGTAAAATTAATCTCTTTGGTTGCAGATCTTATCCACATTTTAAAATCTGTAATCACTTGATCGTTTCTGGATCTTGCAGTGTGGATATAACCTGCTTCATTACCAATTATTTGAAAAAGTCGTTTTTCAATATTCATATGAATGTCTTCATATTTTTTATTAAACTCAAACTTTTTATTGGATATTTCTTTTTCTATTTTATTAAGGCCATAGATAATTTTATTTTTAATCTTAAATGAAATGATTTTTTGTTTAAACAACATTTCAACATGTGCGATCGATCCTTGAATATCTTCTTTGTAAAGTCTTTTATCAATATCTATAGAATTACCTACTTTTTGAAATAAAGTTGATGAGCTCTTTTTAATTCGAGTGCTCCATATTGCTTGGTTGTTTTTATTTTTTCTCATGGTATTTAATTATACCTATTTAATATGAGATTTTTAATATTATTTACTTTTTTGATTTCAAATGTCTTGGCTGATGATTTGCCTAAAATAAAAAATATAGTCATTCATAAAGACCTAAAAACTTATGATAATGTTATTTTTTTAGACCAAAATGATCAAAAAATTAATATTAAAGATTTTAATGGAAACTTAATTTTACTAAATTTTTGGGCAACGTGGTGCGAACCATGCAAAGAAGAGATGCCATCCTTGGATAGACTTCAAAATAATTCAGAACTTAATAATATAAAAATTTTTCCAATAAACATTAGTCAAGAAAGTTTAAAAAAAATTAATGATTTTTTTAAAGATTTAAATATTGAATATTTAGAGCCATATTATGATGCACCAACTACTTTAGCAAAAGCACTTTCTTTAAGAGGGGTACCAACTTCAATACTTTTTAATACAGAGGGTAAAGAATTTGCAAGAATTATTGGTTCAATTGATTTTGATGATTTGGAATTTATTGAATGGTTAAAAAACTATAATTAGTCCTTAAAAAAATAAGCAAATCCCACAAGAACAATTATTGCAATAAATTGTAAAAGTACTCTCCATTGCATCAATTTATTTGAGTATTTTTTACTAGTTTCACCACCCTTAAAAAGAGTTCCAATACCTAAGATTAACACAACACCCACTGCCAGTAAAAGAACTATTGATAGAATTTTTACAAATATTCCTGAAATCATGTAATTATTGTAGAGTGTTTTAGAAAGATAAAAAACATAATTAATTAACTATGACATTTTGCCTAAACTCCATAATAATAAAACCTGAAAGTGGGATTGAGATAAAAAATGCTGTTATTTTACTTCATGGTTATGGAGGAGACGGCAAGGATATAAGTATGTTATCTTTGAATTGGAAAAGGCATATGCCAAACACAGTCTTTATTTGTCCAAATGGACATGAAGTATGTCAAATAAATCCCTCGGGTTTTCAATGGTTTGATCTTACTAAAGATGATCCTGATTACATACTTAAACAATCAATTAAAGCTGAAAATAAAATTCAAAAATTTATTAACGAGATTAAGCAAGAGTTTAATTTAACAAATGATAAGATATGTTTAGCAGGATTTAGCCAGGGATGTATGTTGTCGTTAAATGTTGGTCTAATAACAGAAGAAAAGTTTTCTTGTATTGTTGGTTTTTCTGGTAAAATAATTGATCAAAATAATTTAAAAGGAAGAGTAAAAAATTTTTCAGATGTTTTATTAATCCATGGTGATGCAGATCAAGTTGTACCTTCTACATATCTATTAGAAGCTAAAGATTTTTTAATTAGAAATGGTATAAATGTTCAAACACTATTAATTAAAAATTGTGATCACCATATTCCCATGGAAGCATCAAGTACAGCACTTAATTATATTTTAAAAAAAATTTAATATCTCTAATTATTGATAAAATTCTTTAACTGAGTTAAGATTACCTAATGAATAATTTTTTTGAAAAAGATGTTTCATTGGAAAAATGCCCAGCCTTAGTTCTTAATGCTGATTATAGACCGTTAAGTTACTACCCTTTATCTTTATGGTCTTGGCAAGATACAGTAAAATCTGTTTTCTTGGATAGAGTTATAATTGTAAGTAATTATGACAGAATTATTAGAAGCCCATCATTTAATATGCAATTACCAAGCGTTATTGCTCTAAAAGATTATATAGTCCCACAAACAAAGCCAAGCTTTACTAGATTTAACGTGTTTTTAAGAGATAAATTCTCCTGCCAATATTGCGGGAGTAATGAAGAGCTTACATTTGATCATTTATTACCAAGATCAAAAGGAGGTGAAACTAATTGGGATAATGTAGTGACAGCCTGTTCTTCGTGTAATGTAAGAAAAGGTGGAAAATTATTAAAACATTCAGGCATGATGCTTAATCAAAATCCGTATCGACCATCTACAGAAGATTTACATAAAAATGGTAAAAACTTTCCACCAAATTTTTTACATAAAAGTTGGATGGATTATTTGTATTGGGATGTTGAACTAGAGTCTTAAATTTTTTCAGAAATATTAATTGCAATCTTTGAACCTGTTTTGATAATTTTATCTAATATTGAATAAGGACCTTCTTTAGTTGCACCTTCTTCGTAAGCAATATCTTTATGGTCAATTTCATCCTCTCTAAATTTGATAATTTTATTTTTTAACTTATTTTCATCTGAGCCAAGCTGCTTTATTTGATTGGCATAATGCTCTTGAATTACCTCTTCAACCGAAGCTGTACATAACATAGCAGCCTTTTTGCCAAGAATTGTTGAGCCAAAGCCTAATCCTACACCCAACAAATCCCATAACGGTAAAAGCTTTGTTGGTTTAATATTTCTTACTTTAATTTCATTTTCAAAATAATCACAATGTTCTTTTTCATGTTCTTTCATTTCTTCAATTGTTTTTTTCAAATTATCGTTTTTAATAAAAGTACTTAAAGCTAGTAATTGGCCTTCATATATCTTTATAGCACCACGCTCACCTGCATGATCAACTCTTATAAATTCTTCAACTTTTATCTTATTTGTTTTTTTCATAGCTTAAATATATTTTTGTAAGAACAATTGTTATTAATATTGATATTATTATATTTAGAGTTGTAAGCGATAAACCAAAAATTTTAAATGTTACATCTTTGCAGCTAACTATTTTTTCCTGTAATTGTTTTAATATTTCCTCTTTTGATAATATTTTAGAGCTATTTTGAAGATCACAAACAAGAGATTCTTCAATAAAACCTTGCTCAATACCTAAATGATATAGAGACAATAGTGTAGAAGCTAAAAATACTATAGATAATAAGAGGATAAAATATTTTTCTAAATGATTAAATTTGTAGTTAAATATAACTATTACTAATGCTACCGCGTAAGGTATTCTTTCCATTAAACATAAATTACATGGTTGGTGACCCAAAACATATTCAATAAAATAAGCAGATATTAAGGCGACAAAACTTACTAAAAAAATAATTCTGATATAATTTTTTTGGATTAAATTAAGCATTAAATTTTATGATTAGAAATATAATAGTAAATATTAAAACTAACAATATACCAAGAACAGTAAACCACTTAGAACCATGTTTATTCATAAATTCTGTGAATAAGTCACCAAACTTATAAGACAAATAAGCAATAACAAAAAACCTTAGACTTCTTGAAATTAGACTAACAATTATAAATATTAATAAATTGAAACCAATTAACCCACTTGCAATAGTAAATACCTTATAAGGTAAAGGGGTAAAACCAGCTAAAAAAAGGATACCCAGCCACGCAATAAGACCTTCTCCCTGGGCTAGGTTGTTAATTAAAGTATTGATTTTATTTTCATATCCATAAAATTCAATTACATTCATAGCCATATCTAAAAAAATGGAACCTAGGATATATCCAAATATACCACCTAGAACTGAAAAAATGGATGCTATTAAAAATATTTTTAAATAACTCTTTTTTTTTGCAATAACCATTGGAATTATCATGACATCAGGAGGTATTGGAAAAAAGGAGCTTTCTATGAATGACACTAAACCTAAAAAAAAATTTGAACTTTTATGAGAAGCTAAATCTAAACATTTTTGGTAAAGAGTTTTAAACATTTTTTGGTTTTATTATAATTTTAGTTCTTATACTATTTAAAATATTATTTAATTAATAAAGGGCGAATGGCGGAACTGGTAGACGCGCACGACTCAAAATCGTGTTTCGCAAGAAGTGAGAGTTCGATTCTCTCTTCGCCCACCAAAATTTATGAAAATAGAACACTATAATAATCTCTTAGAGTTATTTTATAATCAATATAAACAAGAGAGATCTGATCAAGTTTTTCTTCAATCTTTAAAAAACCTAAATCAAAAATTCACCTGGGAACAAACCTATCTTAATATTCTAAAGTTATCTGATCAGCTAGAGTCTTTAATGCAAAATCATGATAGATGTTTATTAATTTCAGAAAATAGACCAGAGTGGATGGTTTCTGATTTAGCTATAATGTTAGCAAATGGTATTACAGTACCAGCTTATACCACATATACTGAAAGAGATTATGAATACTTAATTGACGATTGTGAACCATCAGTAATTATTGTTTCAGATAAAACCCAGTACAATAAAGTAAAAAATATAATAAAAAAAAAACCTTTTATCAAAAGCATAATTTCATTTGAAGAATTTCAAAATGATAATGAAATAATTTTTATTAAAGAGATTTTTAATAAAAAGGAATTTAAAGAAAAAGATTTATTAAATTTAAAAATTAAAAGAACAGATATTGCTTGTATAATTTATACCTCAGGAACTCAAGGAAATCCAAAAGGTGTCATGTTAAGTCATGGAGGTATATTAAGTAACTGCGAAGGATCCATTTATTTGCTTAAAGAAATTATTTCAGAAAAACCTAAATTTTTGACTTGGCTGCCTTTATCTCATTCATATGAGCATACTGTACAATTTGTTCAAATAGCGATAGGTGCAAAGGTTTTTTATGCCGAAAGTATTGATAAGTTAATCAAAAATATGAGCGATTGTAATCCTGATATAATGACAGCTGTTCCAAGATTTTATCAAAATTTATTTCAAAAAATTAGTTCAAATTTTAATAAGGTTAAGGGATTTAAAAAATATCTAATTAGTAAAATGTTAGTACTTGGTAAAAAAAAATTGTTAAATAAAAAAATTACATTTTTTGAAAATATTGAAAATTTAATTTGTGAAAAATTAGTAAGAAAAAAGATTAAATCACAATTTGGTGGTGCATTAAAAGCCTTCATTTCTGGGGGCGGAGCATTAGATAAAGAAGTGGGTATATTTTTAAATTCGATTGGTCTTCCAACATTACAAGGTTATGGATTAACAGAAACATCTCCTGTTGTTAGTTGTAATCCAATAAATGATATTAGAATTGAAACGGTTGGGCCTCCTTTTAAAAACAACGAAGTTAAAATAGCTGACGATGGAGAAATTTTAATAAAAGGTGAAAATGTAATGTTGGGGTATTGGAATAATGAATTAGAAACAAATAAAGTTTTAAAAGATGGGTGGTTATATACTGGAGATATTGGTCATTTTGAAAATGACTATTTAAAAATTACTGACAGAAAAAAAGATATAATAATTACACCTGGAGGAGATAATATTTCACCAGTCAAATTAGAAAATGATATTATAAAAAGTAATTTTATAGAGCAAGCATTAGTATATGGAGATAATAAACCTTACTTAGTAGCTTTATTAGTTTTAAATAAAGAAAAAAAAGAAATTACTAATGAAAATATTATTCTTGAAATTGAAATAATAAATAAAAATTTATCAAAAATAGAAAAAATTAAAAAGTTTTTAATCATAGAAGATCAATTTACAATTGAAAATGGGTTAATGACACCAACGTTAAAATTAAAAAGATATAAAATAATTCAAAAATATAAAAATCAAATAGAAAATCTTTATTAAATTAGATTAACAAACTGTTAATTATCCGCATAAACATTAACAAAATTAATTAGAAAAAAATTTTATAAAAAAAAATAATTTTTTATAAATTTACTTTTTAATTAATGAATTGACATAACTTGTATAAAAAAATAAAAATATAGTAACAACGAATCAATTTGATTCGTTAAACTTAAACAGGGAGCTAAAGATGCCTAAGAAAAGAAAAAAAGCTGCTAAAAAAACTAAGAGAAAAGCAGCAAAGAAAACTAAGAAAAAAGCTAAAAAAGCTAAAAAAGCTAAAAAGAGAAAAAGATAGTAATCTACTAATCTTTACTAAAAACGCTTCTCATTACAATCTGTATGAGAGGCGTTTTTTTTATTCTTCTGTGGGTTCATCAGTATCAGAAATTGGTTCTTCCACTGGTAATTCGGTAGCTGGAGATTTAGGAGCAGTTATCACAGGTTGAGTTTGCCCACCCAGATTTCTTTTTAAAGCTTTATCCAATTTCTTTTGAGTATCTTCTAATGATACATTTAATACAATTTGAAATTCAGATAAAATTCTTTCATACGCCTTTTCAAATAATTGTCTTTCACTATAAGACTGGTCAACCATAAGATCATCACCTTTATTCAAATCCCTAACAACTTCTGCTAATTCATAAATTTTACCAGACGAGATTTTAGCCTCATATTCTTGTGCTCTTCTGCTCCACATTGATCTTTTTATTTTTGGTTTACTTTTAAGAATAGAGACACATTTATTTACTTGATTGATAGTTGCCAAAGGTCTCAAATGTGATTGTTTATTAACTGGAACCATGCCGTTAGCTTTATCTTTTTCAAATTTTATCACATAGGTTTCAACATCAATACCACCTATGTTAATTTTCTTAAATTCAGTAATTTGTCCAACACCATGTTTTGGATAAACAATATGGTCTTTAATTTTATATTCTCTTTTTTCAATTTCTTGTTTTTTTACTTTTTTGATTTCAGGTTTTATTTCATTGCTTTTGGAAATTCTTAAGTTATCTATTTTTGCTTCCTCTTTTATTTTAGTTGTTTTGGTTATTTTTTTTATTTTGGGTAAAGTTTTTTTTGGAACAACTTTAGTTTTTTTAACAGAAACTTTTTTTACTTTTTTTACTTTTTTTACTTTTTTTACTTTTTTTACTTTATCAATTTTTTTTGAAACTTTTTTTTTCACTTTTATTTCTGCTTTACTTTTAAAGATTTTCTTTAAAATATTTTTCGTACTTATTTTGCTCATTTTTAAATTTTTCATGATCCATTGGGGGATCTTTTTTTTCACTTATATTTGGCCAAATTTCAGAGTACTTTGTATTGATTTCTAACCATTTTTCGCTACCGGGTTCAGTATCTGCAGTTATGGCATCAACTGGGCATTCTGGCTCGCAAACGCCACAATCTATACACTCATCAGGTTTAATTACAAGCATATTTTCACCTTCATAGAAACAGTCTACTGGACAAACATCAACACAGTCAGTTAGTTTACACTTAATACATTTATCATTTACTATATAAGTCATTATGAGTTTTCTTTTTGAATTTTATTCTTAATATCTCCCATGGTCTTATTGTCAATATAAAGTAGGCCTGCTAGTCGTCTCATTAAATTAGCTTCATATATATCAGCGTCTTTATTTGAATAAATTATAGACCACAAAGCTTCAATGATTTTAATCTTGTTATTTTCAGACAAATTTTTAACCTCTCTAGTAAAATCTAAAATTTGATTTGAGTTTTCTTCAATAATTTTTGCTTCTTTGATCGTTTTAGATAAATCTTCTTGAGAGGTACCTAATTCTAATAGAGTTTTTTTAATTATCTCTTCTTCATGTACTGTAAAATTTTCATCGATTTTAGCTGCATGAATTAATAAAGCACAAACTTTAACTAAATAACTATTTTCCATTTCATTCTCCTTTTTTTTAAAAAACATAAAAATTATCCAAGATTTAAATTTTTTAATACCCCGAATGGATTTTCACTATCATTTTTTTTAATAGAATTTTTTTTAAATTTTTTTATAGGACTATATTTAAAAAATGTTTCATTTTCTTTATCAAATATCTTATATCCCATTTTTTGTAAAAGTTTTTTAAAATTGTCTTTACTACAACCTAAAAGGTTTAGCATCTCTGGTATCATTTTTATTTCTTTATTATCTTTTGTGTCCGTATTAATTATTTGCATAAAAAGTCTTTCTAAAATATCTATTCTAACAAATAAAGAGTCGAATTTTTCAAAACCACAAAGAAGCATAAAATTTTTATTTTTAGAGTCTTTATCATCTAAAAAATTTAATCCAAAGGTGGGTGGTTTTAGATTGTAATATTTTTGGTGAAAATTTTTCCACAATAGTGTTCTTAAAGATACAGCCTCGGGTTTAATTAATTGATACAAAAAAACGTGATATCTTCCAAATTTAACACCTAACTCTCTTAGAATTTTTCTTTCATTTTGACCAAGAGTTTTTAAGTATGAAGAAACCTGTTCTCTTTTTAGAACTCCATTATTTTCATAAAGCTGATAAGCCAGAGCTTTAATCGAAGAATTTTTTTCTTTAAGATTTTTTAAATCAATAAGACTTTTTAAAACTGTATTAATTTTGCTATGTAGCCATTTATAAATAAAATCTGTTAATTTTTGTTTTTGATCTTTTTCAATAGTTTCATCAATAACTAGTTCAAATTTAGGGTTTAAATAATCATTTCCTGCAGATAGTTTTGCTATAGGAAAATTATTCCAATGAATTTTGAAGTCATCATTTAATTCAATTAATCCTGTGTCTACAATTATCTGGATTCTTTTTTCTAGCTCAGGGCCAATACTTTGTCTTGCTGCTTTCTTTAATGACTTAATATCAGTTTCTAAAGCACCTTTTTTTAAATCTAGTTCTAATTTAAGACCGTTGATCTTTCCTATAAATTGGTCATCAATCATAACATTATTATTTTCCAAGATTTCTGTTTTGAATTCCATGTCTTGTTTTAATCCTCGCGCGAGAACACTTGCTCTTTTATCGATAAATGTTTTGGTAAGTTCTTCATGAAGTCTATCTGACAGTCTATCTTCTAAGTGTTTAGTTTTTTCAATCCAATATTCTTGATTTTCTATCCAATTATTTTTATTTGAAACATAAGACCAAGTTCTAACATTTGCAATTCTATTTGATAAAGAATCAACATTTCCCTCTAATTTATCAAGCTTCATAAGCTGTAATCTCATATATTCATCAGTAATTTGTCCTTTTTCACTACTCAAAAATTTAAAAACGTTACCAATGACCTCATAATGATTTCCATAAGTTTTTTTAACAAAATCTGGTATTTGGCAACATTCCCATAAAAGTCCGAGTGTTTTCTTTTCAAATTCTAAATTAATTAAACTTTTATCTTTTAAAAAATATTTAAGAGCTCTTTCATCTTCACATTCGTGAATTTTTCTTAACCATCCAGTTTGAGGTTTTTCTTCCAGTGATTTAATTAAACTAAACGGGTTGTTAAAATTTAGATTTGAATTTCTCCAAAACAGAGTTCTAATTTCTTCAAATTTATGATTTTCTAATAATTCTACATCTTCAGAAGTTATTTCTTTACATTCACCTGTAATACCAAAATTTCCATCATTTAAATATCTGCCAGCTCTTCCAGCAATTTGCCCCATTTCAGATAAGTTTAATTTTCTTAATTTTTTGCCATCAAACTTTTTAAGATTAGAGAAAAAAACATAGTCTAAATCCATGTTAATTCCCATTCCAATTGCATCAGTTGCTACTAGAAAATCTACATCACCAGATTGATATAATTCTACTTGGGCATTTCTAGTTTTAGGGCTTAATGACCCCATAACTATTGCGGCCCCACCCTTTTGGCGTCTAATTAACTCAGCTATTGCATAAACTTCTTCTGAGGAAAAAGCAATTATAGCTGTTTTTCTATTTATTCTTGAAATTTTTTTATGACCGGCATATGTAAGTTTTGACAATCGGTCTCTGTTTATAAATTCTATATCAGCGTCTAGTTTAGATATTATATTTTTAATAGTGTTTGAACCCATTAGCATTGTAAGTTTTTCACCCCTCATATTTAAAAGTCTATCTGTAAAAATATGGCCTCTTTCATGATCGGCACACATTTGTATTTCATCAACTCCGACAAATTCTAAATGCTTATCGATTGGCATAGATTCTACGGTACATAAAAAATATTTTGCATTTGAAGGAATAATTTTTTCCTCACCAGTAATTAGAGCAACTTTATCAACACTAATTTTTTTAATTATTTTGTCATAAACTTCTCTAGCTAATAATCTTAGGGGAAAACCAATCATACCAGTATCAAATGAGAGCATAGTTTCTATTGCAAGATGGGTTTTGCCAGTATTAGTTGGTCCGAGAACAGCTGTAATTTTATATTTAGTCATTTCTATCTTTGGTATACCTTTTTTTTTACCTACCAGATATTGTTGCTGTTAAAGAACAAAAATAGACTAAAACATGACCGAATCGGAGGATAAAGAGTTCTCATTTTGCTTATAAAGTAGGGTTAGATTAGCATAAATAAGATTAAATCTATAATAGTAATTACAAATAAATATGACCCAGAAACTTTGGCAAGCATCTTCAAAACAGAAAAAAAACTCAATTCTTTTTAGTTTTGAAAACTATATTTCAAAAAAATTTAATAAAAATTTTAGTGGCGATTATCAAAAGTTATTAGATTGGAGTATCAAAAATTCACCAGAATTTTGGAGTTCTTTTTGGGATTTTACTAAAATAAAAGGAATAAAAAGTGATAAAAAAATCAAGAAATCAAAAATATTCTATAAAAATTTATTTTTACCCAATAGTAAATTAAATTTTGGTGAAAACTTGTTGTCAAAAAATAATAGTGAAAAAGCGATTACTTTTATTAGTGAAAACAATTTTAGAGAAGAAAGAACCTGGAACGAATTAAATGAAAATACTAGTAAAATAATTAATTTTTTTAAGGGCAGAAAGATTAAAAAAAAGGATAGAATTGCAGCATACTTACCCAACACAATTGAAACAGTAGAAGCCTTCATCGCCACAACTTCAATAGGTGCCATCTGGTCTTCTTGTTCACCAGATTTTGGAGTTAAAGGTGTGGTTGAAAGATTTTCACAAATTAATCCAAAAGTGTTATTCATTACAGATCAATACTTTTATAATGGTAAAACAATAAATGTTTTAGACAGACTTCCAGAGATTTTAAAAGCAATACCATCTATAAAAAACGTTGTAATTATCAAATATCCAGGTGAAAATTATCTTAGTAATAAAAAATTTCCAAAAGTGAAAATTTTTAAATGGAGTGAGTTAATGAAAATTAATTCTCAAAATATTAGTTATCCCAATTTTGATTTTGAACATGAACTAGCTGTGCTTTATTCAAGTGGGACTACCGGAAAACCAAAATGTATTTGTCATAGAACTGGAGGAGTTTTAATTCAACACAAAAAAGAACATCAGCTACATTGTGATATTAAAGAGGGAGATAACGTTTTTTACTTTACTACTTGTGGGTGGATGATGTGGAATTGGCTTGTGAGTGTTTTAGCATCAAAAGCCTCAATTGTTTTATTTGATGGCTCTCCGATGTTCAAAAAAGATGATTTACTATTAAAAATTGTTGAAAAAGAAAAAATCACATTATTTGGTGTGAGTGCAAAATATATAGATGCTTTGCGTAAATTAAAACCAAAACTTAAATACAAATATAAACTTAATAAATTAAAAACAATCTGCTCAACTGGTTCACCACTATCTAATGATGGATTTAATTATGTTTACAAAAATATAAAAAAAAATGTTCATTTATCATCAATTTCAGGAGGAACTGATATAGTATCATGTTTTGTCTTGGGAAACTTATATCAACCAGTCCATATAGGTGAAATTCAAAATAAGGGATTAGCTTTAAATGTTGATATTTTTAATGAAAAAGGAAAATCTGTCAAAAATAACAAGGGTGAGTTGGTTTGTAAAAATCCTTTCCCATCCATGCCTTTAAAATTTTGGAATGATAAAAAAGATAAAAAATTTAAAGATGCATATTTTAATCGTTTTAACAATATTTGGCATCATGGTGATTTTGCTGAAATAAAAAAAACTAATGGGCTTATAATTCATGGTAGATCAGATACAACTTTAAATCCAGGCGGTGTTCGACTTGGAACTGCAGAGATTTATACAGAAGTAGAGAGATTTAAAGAGGTAAAAGAGTCTATTGTTGTGGGGCAATCTTGGGACAATGATGTTAGAATTATTCTATTTATCGTAATGAATACAAAATTTTACCTTACAGAAGATTTATTAAAAAAGATAAAGTTACGAATAAAAAAAAATGCTTCCCCAAGACATGTTCCAAGTAAAATAATTCAAGTTAAAAATATACCAAGAACTAAAAGTGGTAAAATAGTAGAGCTAGCGGTTAAGAATATTTTAGATGGAAATAATATTAAGAACAAAGAAGCTTTAGCAAATCCTGAGGCCTTAGAACAATTTAAAAATTTAAAAGAATTAAGTAATTAAATGTTAAAAAATTTAGTAAAAAATCTAAAACCATCATCTACTCTAGCAATTAATGAAGCTTCTAGAAAATTAGAAGAACAAGGAAAAAAAATATTTAAATTTGGTTTCGGACAATCTCCATTTAAAGTTCCCCAAGATGTTGTTGAAGAATTAAAAAATAATGCCTACCAAAATAAATATTTACCAATGCAAGGTTTGTCAGAACTAAGAGATGCTGTAGCAAAACACAATTCAAGCAAAAAAGATTATAGTTATAAATCTGAAAATGTAATTATTGGACCTGGTTCTAAGGAATTAATGTTTTTATTACATGTTATTTTTGATGGAGAAATTATATTACCTGCACCTAGCTGGGTTTCTTATGCACCTCAAGCAATATTAGGCAGAAATAAAGTTCAAATTTTACAAACAAAAAGAGAGAATAATTGGTTTCCATCTGGAAAAGAAATTGAGGAAATTATTTTAAGAGATAAGAATAAAAATTATCTACTATTTATAAATTCACCAAATAACCCTTCAGGTCAAGTTTGTAAAAATTTAGAGGAAATAGCAGATGTTGCTAAGAAATATAATCTTATTATTTTATCTGACGAAATATACTCAGACTTAAGTTTTGAAGATAATTATAAATCTATTTCAAGTTTTTGCCCTGAAAAAACTATTGTTAGTACAGGATTAAGTAAATGGTGTGGGGCTGGTGGATGGAGATTAGGTTATTTTATAATACCTGACTCATTAAAAGAAATTAAAAATATGATTAATGTTTTGGCAAGTGAAACTTTTTCTGCAGTTAGTGCCCCTATTCAATATGCAGCAATAAAAGCCTATGAAAATGATCACTCAGATTATATCAATAAATCTAGAAATATCTTAAAAGCAGTTGGCAACTATGTTTATGAAAATCTAAGATCCAACAAAGTTTTAATTAACAGTCCACAAGGAGGTTTTTATTTAATGCCTGAGTTTTTGAATAAAAAATTTAACTCCTCATCAGAAATGTGTGACAATATATTAAAAGATACTGGTGTAGCTTTATTACCTGGATCTGATTTTGGTTTTGAGAAAAGTAGAATGCTGGCAAGATTGAGTTTTACTGATTTTGATGGTCAAAAATTTATGGATCAAATAAAAGTTGGTCAAATAATTAATGACAATACCATAAATGAGTTTGCTCCTAAAATTATTGAAGGTGTTGATAAGTTAAAAAAGTGGTCTGAATCAATATAAAATCTTACTATACATACCCAATTAATAGCTGTTAGAATTGAGATATAAAAATAACGATATAGAGGGAGAAAAAATGAAAAAAATAATTACATCTCTGTCGAGCGCTTTACTGATATTAGCTGCATCTTTATCCTTAACTGGTATTGCAAAATCAGCAGAGTTTTTTACGATAGGAACAGGTGGACCAACTGGTGTTTATTTCCAAACTGGTAACGCAATCTGTAAAATGTTGCATAAATCTGCAATTTCTAAAGAACACGGAAGAAAAAAAGGTATAGATAAAGCTTACAGATGTACAGCGCCTTCAACGGGTGGATCAAACTATAATATTGGTCAAATCGCTGCTGGTGAATTTCAATTTGGTGTTGCACAATCAGATTGGCAGTTCCATGCTGTAAATGGATCAAGTAAATGGGAAGGAAAACAGTACAAAGGTTTAAGAGCTGTATTTTCTGTTCATAACGAACCTTTTCAAATTTGGGCAAGAAAAAAAGCTAAGATCAAAGATTTTGCTGGTCTAAAAGGAAAAGTTGTTAATATTGGTAACCCTGGTTCTGGACAAAGAGGAACTATGGAAGAACTTATGAAAGCAAAGGGTGTTGATAATAGTTTCTTTAAATCAACAACTGAATTAACTTCATCTGAGCAAGTAAAAGCTTTGTGTGATGGTAAAATTGATGCTTTTGGTTACTCTGTAGGATTTCCAAATGGTGCTATGGAACAAGCAGCAACTTGTGCAGCAAAAGCTTCACCTATCAATTTAACTGGCTCTGAAGTTCAAGGATTAATTGATGGTGCAGATTACTATGCTAAAGCTGTAATTCCAGCTGGTACTTACACAGGACAAAAAAAGGATGCCACTACTTTTGGTGTAAAAGCTACTGTTGTAACTAGCAATATGGTCGAGTCTGATCTTGTCTATTTAGTAGTAAAAGCAGTATTTGAAAACTTTGATGATTTCAAAAAACAACATCCTGCTTTCTCTTCACTTAAAAAAGAAGATATGATTGCTGATGGTTTATCAGCTCCACTTCATGAAGGTGCTAAGAGATATTATAAAGAAGCTGGATTAATGTAATCCAATTATTTAATTTAATAAAAAGGCCTGATTTTTATCGGGCCTTTTTTTTATAATAAGGTATCATTTTTATAATGAGTGAAGCTATCAATGAAAAAGTAAAAAGTAAGATTAGCGAAGATCTTTCACCGACAAAAAATCTTACTGGTTTACATTTGAAAATTGTTGCAGCTATTGCAATTATATGGTCATTATTTCAACTTTGGTATGCTTCACCATTTCCTTTTTGGTTTAATATTGGAATGTTTAAAGGGCTTCCAGCAAGAGCTATTCATTTAGGATTTGCATTAACTTTAGTCTTTTTAATTTATCCAACTATTAAAGGTAAAAAAATATCAATATTAGATATTATAATTAGTGTCATGGGAGCTCTATGCTGTCTCTATATTTACTTTTTTTACGATCAACTTGTTGATCGAGGAGGAGTACTTTTAAATATTATAATTGGAAAAAATTTTAATCTGCCAGTTGAATTAATTATTGGTAGTTGTGGTATTTTGATTTTACTTGAGGCAACTAGAAGAGCAATAGGTTTGCCGCTTGTTATCATTGCAGTTTGTTTTTTGCTATTTTCTTATTTTGGAAGATACGCTCCAGAAATTATTTCACATGGCGGCCTTTCATTAAATAGATTAGTTGGCTTTCAATGGCTTGATCAAGAGGCTATATTTGGAATTCCAATTGGTGTTTCTGTAGATTTTATATTTTTATTTGTTCTGTTTGGTGCTCTTTTAGAAACAGCAGGGGGTGGAAAATACTTTTTGGATTTAGCTTTTGCAATGGTTGGAAAAATGAGAGGTGGTCCAGCAAAAGCTGCAATTTTAGGCTCTGGTATGACAGGTTTAATTTCAGGATCCTCAATTGCAAATACAGTAACAACTGGAACTTTTACAATTCCAATTATGAAAAAGACTGGTTTTTCAAAGGAAAAAGCTGGTGCAATAGAAGTTTCTTCTTCTGTAAATGGTCAGTTAATGCCACCAGTAATGGGAGCAGCCGCTTTTGTTATGGCAAGCTTTATTGGAGTTACTTATTTTGAAATTGTTAAACACGCTTTTTTGCCAGCAATTATTTCATATATTGCTTTATTTTATATTTCTCATCTTGAGGCGCTAAAATTAAATTTAAAAGGTATGGACGATGCAGATGTTCCAAACTTAAGAAAAACATTTTTATCAGGTTTACATTTTTTAATACCAATTTTTGTTTTAATATACATGCTTGTGTACTTAAGGTTTACAGCATCTTATTCTATTTTTTATGCAACTATTTCGTTAATTTTTGTGAATTTAATTTACTTATTAATTAAAAATTCTAATTTAAAAGAGGCTCTCAAAGTTTGGTTTAACCAAACTATAGTTGGTTTTGAAAAAGGTGCCTTAAATATGGTTGGTGTTGGTATAGCCATAGCAACAGCAGGTATAATAGTAGGTGCCGTAGGATCTACAGGATTAAGTACTAATTTAATTATAGTTATAGAGTCTATTGCTAAAGATAATATTATAATCTTATTATTTTTAACAATAATTTTATGTTTACTTCTTGGAATGGGCTTACCAACAACAGCAAACTATGTTGTGGTTGCTTCATTAATGGCAACAGTTTTAGTTGATGTTGGTAATGCATCAGGTTTTATTTTTCCATTAATTGCAGTTCATTTATTTGTATTTTATTTTGGATTAATGGCTGATGTAACTCCACCTGTTGGTCTTGCATCATATGCTGCCGCAGCTATTTCTGGAGGGGATCCGCTTAAAACTGGGCTGCAGGCTTTTTGGTACAGTTTAAGAACCGGAATACTTCCAATTGTATTTCTGTTTAATCACGAGCTCCTTCTGATAGGAATCGAAGATATTTGGCATGGGTTAGTTGTAATTATAACTTCATTAGCTGGGATATTGGTATTTACTTCAGCAACACAAGGTTGGTTTGTAAATAGATTGAGATGGTATGAAATAGTTATTTTTCTAATAATATCTATTTCATTATTATCTCCTGAATTTGTTCTTAATAAATTTTATCCAAAATATAATTATCAAGATATAAATCAAATCAATGTATCTACATTAGACTATGATAAAGAAGTTCGCTTTAAGGTTACAAGACCTAGCCCATATGGAGAGAGATATAAGTTATTTGTAATTAGTAAAAATACATTTAATGAAAATTATAATTTGGAAGATTATGGAATTAGTTTGATAAAACAAGAAGATAGAATTGTTGTTGATACTTTGAAATGGAATGGAGAAGCTAAGAAAAGTGGATTTGAAATGGGTGACTACATAAGCGAACTTAAAATAGAAAATTCAAATAGACCTAGTAAGGGAATCATTTATCCAATAGCAATTTTATTATTTTTAATATTTGGTTATTTTAATTATAGAAGAAAAAATAATTAGCCACCAGGATCTTAATTTTAGGTTTTAATTTTTAGAATTTTCCACACACCTGATGCTGAAGTTATAATCTTATCATTACATCTCAATTCACAAAATAAAAATACAAGTGTATTTGTTTTTTTTAGTATTTTTGTATATCCAGTTATTTCATCACCTACCTTAGATGCTCCAATAAATTTTAAATCTAAAGAAATGGTAACACAAGGTGCATTACCTGATGTTCTATGAGCAGCAGTCCCTGATCCAGCATCAACTAAAGCTGACAAATAGCCGCCATGAGTTATCCCCGCAGCATTTAAATGGTTTTCAGTAATTGTAGATTTAAATTCATATTCTGTTTCTGATATTGTTCTAAACAAAACACCCCCATTGTGTTTCATAAATCCAGGCTTAATACTTATTTGTTCAAACTCATTACTCATAGTTTTTTATAATACAAAAGTTAAAATTAACAAAATAATTAAAATAATTATAAAAAAATATACAACAGATTTTTGTAGTGATGCTTTTAGTAACCAATCTAACATTTAAATTCCTTTTTTGGTGGACCGCCCAGAACTCGAATCTGGAATCTCCCGGTTCGTAGCCGAGCGCCTTATCCAATTTGGCCAGCGGTCCATAGTTTAATAATTGAAGCAACATATCAAAGTTACTGTATTTTTTGATTATTTTTGTTCAAAAAATCTACACGTTTGAACAAAAACACTAAATAATGTGCTAAATTAACATTAAACATAGTTTTTTAAAGGTATATAAAGCATTTTAAATAATGAGTAAAAAATTACTTGTCCCAGATATTGGAGACTTTAAAGAAGTTGAGGTTATTGAAATTCTTGTAAAACAAGGCGATCAAATAAATACAAATGATCCAGTAGTCACAATAGAAAGTGATAAATCTAGTGTTGAAATCTCATCAAATATTTCTGGAATTATTAAAACTGTAGCGGTTAAAGTTGGAGATAAGGTTTCAAAGGGAGATTTACTTTTAGACTTTACTTCATCTGATCAAGATCATTTAGATAAACCGATCCCAAAAGATACAGAGAGCATTATTAAGCAAGCCGAAGAAGCTATGACAGAAAAAAAAGAAGAAAACGTAATTCTTCAAAAACCAGCTCAAGAAAAAAAGCAATCAATTATTCAAGTAACCAATGATAGTGATTTAGATCCACTTGAAACTCAAGATTGGATAGAATCTTTATCAGCAGTTATCTCAAAAGATGGAAATCAAAGAGCTCATTTTTTAATTAAAGAATTAATCAATAAAGCATATCGTGAAGGTGCAAATATTCCATATACTCAAAATACACCTTATATAAATACAATCCCTCCAGAATCAGAAGTAAAATCAAATGGAGATCAAAATATTGAAAGAAGAATTAGATCTTTAATTAGATGGAATGCAGCTGCAATGGTCGTGAGAGCAAATAAAAAATTCCCTGAACTAGGTGGTCATATAGGTACGTTTGCATCAGCTGCTACATTATATGATGTTGGAATGAATCATTTTTGGAGAGCTAAAAATAATAAATTTGGTGGAGATTTAGTTTATTTTCAAGGTCACAGTGCTCCAGGTATTTATGCTAGAGCATTTTTAGAAGGAAGATTAAATGAAAAACAATTAGATAGTTTTAGACAAGAGGTAAAACCAGGTGGGCTTTCCTCTTATCCACATCCATGGTTGATGCCAAATTTTTGGCAGTTTCCAACAGTTTCAATGGGCTTAGGTCCTATGCTTGCAATTTATCAAGCAAGATACATGAAATATTTAATTAATAGAGGACTTATAAAAGACGAGGGTCGAAAAGTTTGGGCATTTTTAGGAGATGGTGAGATGGATGAACCAGAATCTATGGGTGCAATAGGACTGGCTGCTAGAGAAAAATTAGACAATTTAATATTTGTTGTTAATTGTAATCTACAAAGACTAGATGGCCCCGTAAGAGGTAATGGAAAAATAATTCAAGAATTAGAAGGTAGCTTTCGAGGTGCTGGCTGGAATGTAATAAAAGTAATTTGGGGTTCTTACTGGGACTCTTTAATTGCCAATGATAAAACTGGTCATTTAGTTAAGATCATGAATGAAACAGTTGATGGCGAATATCAAGCAATGAAAGCCAGAGATGGAGCTTATGTCAGAGAGAAGTTTTTTGGCAAATATCCTGAGACAAAAGAATTGGTTTCTAGTTTGTCGGACAAAGATATTTGGCGACTAAATAGAGGAGGTCATGACCCCCATAAAGTGTACGCAGCCTATGATAAAGCTTCAAAGAATGAGGGTAGTCCCACTGTTATTATAGCTAAGTCTATCAAAGGATATGGCATGGGAAAAACTGGTGAAAGTGTAAATACCACTCACCAAACTAAAAAATTAGATGTAGATGACTTATTATACTACAGAGATCGCTTTGACGTTCCCTTAACTGATGAGCAGGTAAGAAATATTGAATATTTTAAACCTGATGAAAAATCTGCAGAAATTAAATATTTAAAAGAGAGAAGATTGAATTTAGGCGGTTTCTTGCCTGAAAGAACAACTTACGCAAAACCTATTAAAGCTCCATCAAAAGATATTTTTGATTTTATGAAAATATCAACTGGTGAAAAAGAAATGTCTACCACAATGGCAATGGTTAGAATGTTTACCAACTTACTTAGAGATAAAAATATTTCTCCAAGACTGGTTCCGATAATTCCTGATGAAGCAAGAACATTTGGAATGGAAGGATTTTTTCAAAAAATTGGAATATATGCTCATGAAGGTCAAAAGTATGAACCTGAAGACTCAGCACAGTTAAGTTCTTATAGAGAAGATAAAAGCGGACAAGTATTAGAAGAAGGAATTAATGAGGCGGGTGCAATGTCCTCATGGATAGCAGCCGCAACCTCATACACTAATCATGATGTTGAAATGATACCAATCTATATATTTTATTCAATGTTTGGTTTTCAAAGAATAGGTGATCTTGCATGGGCAGCAGGAGACAGTCAAGCAAGGGGATTTCTAATAGGAGCTACAGCTGGCAGAACAACCTTAGCAGGAGAAGGTCTTCAACACCAAGATGGACATAGTCATTTAATAGCTTCAACTATTCCAAATTGTGTAACTTATGATCCAACTTTTCATTATGAGCTTGCAGTAATTTTTAGAGAAGGCTTAAGAAGAATGCATGAAAAGAAAGAAAATGTTTTTTATTATATAACTACCATGAATGAAAATTATTCACATCCTGAGATGCCAAAAGATAAAAATTGTGAAGAGGGAATTCTTAAAGGAATGTATAAAATCAAAGAATTTAACAAGTTTAAGAAAATAAAAATTCAACTTTTAGGTTCAGGCACGATATTACGTGAAATGATGGCTGCAGCAGAAGTACTTCAAAATGAATATCAAATTGATAGTGAAATTTGGAGCGTAACTAGCTTTAACGAATTAAGAAAAGATGGAATGGAAGTTGAAAGATATAATCTTTTAAATCCAGATAAAGAACAAAAAATTTCTTTTGTGGAAAAATGTTTAGGTAAATCGGAAGGACCAATTATGGCAGCATCTGATTATATGAGAATGAATTCAGACCAAATTAGACCATATACAAATAAAAGTTTTTACTCTCTTGGAACTGATGGTTTTGGTAGAAGTGACACTAGAAAAAATCTTAGAAAATTTTTTGAAGTAGATAAAGAGCATTTAGTTGCCTATGGTTTAAGTGTATTGGCAAGGGAGCAGTTGATAGCATCGAAATATGCAAAAGAAGCAATAAAGAAATATAATATTGATGGTCAAAAACCAATGCCAACTAAACTTTAGAATGTCCAATCAAGAAATAAAAGTTCCAAATATAGGTGATTTTGAAAATGTAGAGGTAATTGAAGTTTTAGTTTCTGAAGGTCAATCAATTTCAAAAAACGACCCATTGATTACAATTGAAAGTGACAAATCTAGTGTCGAAATTCCAGCCTCTTATGAGGGCTTAGTTAAATCAATTAATATTAAAGTTGGAGATAAAGTTTCAGAGGGAGATTTAATATTAATTTTAGAGAACACATCAAAAATAAAAGAAAACGTTAAAGAAAAACCACAAACCGAAAAAGAGTTTAAAAAAATCAAAGTAATAAAACCAGAAATTGAACAAATTTTAAAAAACAATAATAGTGTCACAGATATTTTGCCTGCAAGTCCAAAGGTTCGAAAATTTGCAAGAGAACTTGGTGTAGACATTAATCAGGTTGAAGGAAGTGAGAAAGGTGGAAGAGTTATTGAAGATGATGTTAAAAGATATGTCTTATCTAAACCTAAAAATAATAATGAAACCGAACAAAATAAACAAGATAAAATAAAAAATGAATTTAAACATTCTGATTTTGGTGAAACTGAGATTAAAGACATTCCAAGAGTAAAAAAATTAGCTTCAAATTATTTAGTGAATTCCTGGAACACTATACCCCATGTAACAAATCATGATGAAGTTGATGTTACAGAAATGGAAAATTTTAGAAGTTCTTTAACTGATATTTATACGGGGGAAAAAATAAAAATTACTCCTTTAGCATTTATAATAAAAGCGCTTGTCGCTTCATTAAAAAAATTTCCAAGTTTCAATTCATCCATTGATGATATTGATAATGGAAAAATGACACTAAAAAAATATTATCATATTGGAATTGCAGTCGATACACCTAACGGATTAATGGTTCCAAAAATAAGAAATGCTAATAATAAGAAAATATCTCTACTAGGTAGAGAGTTAAAAGAAGTAAGTGAACTTTGTAGAAATCTTAAAATTGATAAAAAAGAATTATTTGGTGGATCGATGACCATCACTAGTTTAGGAGGAATAGGTGGATCTTTTTTTACACCAATAATAAACTTTCCAGAGGTTGCAATTCTTGGAGTTGGTAAATCACAAAAGAAGCAAGTATTTATTGATAGAAAGTTTCAAACACGAATAATGTTGCCAATATCTTTATCTTATGATCATAGAATTATTGATGGAGCAGAAGCTGCAAGATTTAATAATGATTTAAAAGAAAATCTAGGCAGCAATTTTGCGTATAAATTAGCAATATAATTTTTCAAAAAAATAAATTAAATTCAAAAAATGATAGAAAATATTAAAATTTTACCTGATAGTTTGCATGTAAAATTTAAAAATAAACTTGATGATAATTTTCCAAACATTTGGTTAAGAGATCACGCAAAAGATGATGAAAATTGGGATCAAAGAAGCCATCAAAGAAAAACACATACTGCTAACTTGGATCCAAAATTATTTATTGAAGAAGCATCTGTTAGTGAAAATGGTGACTTTATTAATATTCTTTGGTCAGATTCTAAAAGTGTTATTAAATACTCAACTGAATTTTTACAAAATAATTCAATAAAAAAAGATACCAAAAATCAGAAATTTTTTTTATGGAAAAATGAAGATATAAATGAGCAAGTTTATTTAAATTATAACGATGTATTGTCTAAAGATGGTTTTAAATTTTTTTTAAAAAATTTATACGAATATGGCTTTTGTGTAATAACTAACTGTGAAACTAGCATGAAATCTGTTGAAACAATTGCAAACAAGATTGGGTATGTAAGACAATCTATTTTTGGAGGATTATGGGAATTTGAGTCAAATGAGAATATGGCTGATAGTGCTTATACTCAAGAGAAACTTAGACCGCACACCGACTCTACTTACAGTAAGGATGCTCCAGGACTTCAGCTATTGTTGTGTTGTGATTATAGTGCAACTGGTGGAGAGTCTATTATGGTTGATGGCTTTAAAATTGCAGAAACGTTAAAAAAAGAAAAAGAAATATTTGATATTCTTTCAAATATAGAAGTTCCAGGAAGATATGTTGGTGATGGTGTAATGCTAGAAGCAAGTAGACCTATTTTAAGATTAAATTCTAAAAAAGAATTGCTTCAAGTAAGTTTTAATAATTATGACCGAGCTGAGTTTAGAATTGAAAATGAATTAATGATCAAATTTTATGATGCAATTAAAAAATTTGATAACTTATCTAATAAAACTGAATTTCAATGGAGACATATTTTAAAACCAGGAGAACTTTTAATTTTTAACAATTGGAGAATTCTACATGGACGAGGCTCTTTTAAGGGAAAAAGAAAAATGTCTGGTTGTTATATTAATATGGAAGATTTTGAAAGTATCTGTAAAATTAACAACCTGTATTAAAATATCTTAAATTTATAAATCAAGTATGACAAAATCTTTATCAATAGTTTGCGCTTTAGTTACAACATTTATTTGGGGAACAGCTTTCATTGCTCAAGATACAGGAATGGACAATATTGGTCCTTTAACTTTTAATGCCGCGCGTTTTCTTGTTGGCTTTATAGCTATATTGCCATTTGCAATATTATTTGAAAAAAAAAAAATTATTAGTCAAATTAACGTAAATAAAAAAAAATTTTTTAAATATCTTGTCTTTATGGGCTTTTCACTATTTTTGGGCACATCTTTGCAACAAGCCTCTCTTCAATACACAAACGTTGCAAATGCTGCTTTTTTTACTGTTTTTTATGTACCTTTAGTCCCGTTATTATTATTTTTCATGTACTCTCAAAAAGTTCATTGGAGTATTTGGCCCTCCATTGGTCTTTGTGTGTATGGTGTGTATTTATTGAGTAATTTTTCTGATGCAGAAATCATGAAAGGTGATGCTTTAGTAATTTTATGCTCATTATTTTGGGCTTTTCACATAATTTTTGCGGGTAAATTCATGAAAGTATTTGATATCCCAATGTTTTATGCTGCATTGCAAGCAATATTTGTAGCGACATTATCAATTATTTCAGCTTATACTTTTGAAGATGTTATATTATTAAATATTCTTTTAGAAAGCTCATCTATAATTTATGCTGGTGTTTTATCTGGTGGTATTGCGTTTACTCTTCAAATGTTTGCACAAAAAAATATAGAAGAAGCTCCAGCAGCAATCATATATTCTCTTGAGGGAGTTTTTGCAGTAATTGCAGCCTGGATAATCTTAGACCAAATACTAGATATCGATAATATTATAGGATGTATTTTAATATTAATGGCTGTTATTTTTTCTCAACTTGCTCCTGAAATTAATAAAACTAAATATAAATTATAAAGAATAAGACTAAAGCTATTATAATTCTATAAATTACAAAAGCATTCATAGAAAACTTATTAATGTATTCTAAAAAAAATTTTACTGTTGTAAAAGAAAAAATGAATGAAGATACTATTGCAATGATTACCAAATAATTAAATTCAAAAGATTTTTCAAATACATCTTTTAATCCAAGAAAGCTTGCTCCAGCTAAGGCTGGTATTGAAAGTAAAAAAGAAATTTTACTTGAGTCTACTCTGTTAAATTTTAAAATTCTCGCAACTGTTATTGTGATGCCTGCTCTACTTACTCCAGGTATGAGTGAAAATATTTGAAATAATCCTATTATAAGAATTGTTTTAATATTGAGGTTTGAAGAAATTTTTTTATCAATACGACTTTGGTCAGCAATATATAAAATAACACCAAATATTAAAGTTGCCCAAGCTATTACCTTGATATTTCTTAAACTATAAATGATACCTGTTGTATATAAAATATACCCAACAATTATAAGTGGTATGGATCCAAAAATGATTAAACTTAAAAGTCTTTGATTATTTTTAATATCTAATAATTCTTTTCTAAAAAAATAAATTATTGCTAACAAGGAGCCTAAGTGAAGACTAATATCAATTAATAAGGAGCTAGATTTAAATTCGTATAAACTTGAAACTAATATTAAATGTGCTGAAGAGCTTATAGGCAAAAACTCTGATATACCTTGTATTGCTGATAGAATTAAAACTTCTATAATATTTTCAAACATTTAATCTTCGTAGCTTAAAAAATATTTATTTAAAACAATTCGATTTATGCATAATAGGTATGCATTTATTAGAAATACCATATATTTAAGGTTTAAAAACTATAATTAGGTCATAATATATGACCTATTTTATACTTTATTTAATAAAAACAACATATAACTTGCTAAAAATTATAAATATTATGAATAATAAAATGCTTAAATTTGTTGAAATAGGTCAACAAACTCCACCTAAAAGAGAGGTTGATAAAAGAAAAGGTGATTTCAATGAAATTTATGATGAGTTTATAAATGATAAGGCGAAAGAACAGTCTAGCAGATGTTCTCAGTGTGGAGTCCCATTTTGTCAAGTTCATTGTCCCTTGAGTAATAATATTCCAGATTGGTTGAAATTAACTGCTGAAGGAAGGTTAAAAGAAGCATATGAGCTATCTCAAAGTACAAATAATATGCCTGAAGTATGTGGAAGGATATGTCCACAAGATAGATTATGTGAGGGTAATTGTGTAATTGAGCAATCAGGACATGGAACTGTAACAATTGGTTCAATAGAAAAGTATATTACAGATAATGCTTGGAAAAAAGGTTGGGTTAAACCTATTAGTGTTTTAAATGAAAAAAATCAAAGTGTTGGAATTATTGGTGCTGGCCCAGCAGGATTGGCTGCAGCAGAACAACTTAGAAAAGGTGGTTACAAAATTACAGTCTATGACAGATACGACCGAGCTGGTGGTTTATTGATTTATGGTATTCCAAATTTTAAACTAGAAAAAGAAGTTGTCGAAAGAAGAACTAAACTTTTAAAAGATGGAGGAATTGATTTTGTTCAAAACTTTGAAGTTGGCAAAGATGCAAGTTTAGAACAATTAAGAAAAAAACATGACGCTATATTAATAGCAACAGGAGTATATAAGGCTAGAGAAATAGATTTACCAGGAAATGATCTTAATAATATTTTTCCAGCAATGGATTTTTTAACTGCTTCAAATAAAAAAGGCTTAGGAGATAAAGTTGAAATGTTTGATAAGGGTATTTTGAATGCGGAAGGTAAAGACGTGGTTGTTATTGGTGGAGGAGATACAGCAATGGATTGTGTAAGAACGTCGATAAGACAAAATGCAAAATCTGTTAAATGTTTATACAGAAGAGATAAAGAAAATATGCCTGGATCAGCAAGAGAAGTTGCCAATGCTGAAGAAGAGGGTGTTGAGTTTATTTGGTTATCAAGCCCAAAAGAATTTAAAGGAACAAATAAAATTGAAAAATTATTAGTTGATCAGATTAAATTAGGTGAACCTGATGAGAGTGGTAGAAGACGACCAGAAATTCAAGTGGGATCAAACTTTGAGATAAAAGCTGATATGGCAATAAAAGCTTTGGGTTTCGATCCTGAGGATTTACCTAAACTATTTGATAGCAATGAATTAAAAGTAACTAAGTGGGGAACAATCAAAGCTGATTTTGATACAATGGAAACAAATCTAAAAGGTGTTTTTGCAGCTGGTGATATAGTAAGAGGAGCTTCATTGGTTGTATGGGCTATAAAAGATGGAAGAGATGCAGCTTCAGCAATAAAAACACATCTTGAAAATTTAGAAATAAAAACATCGAAGGTTGCCTAATGAAAAATTATAAAAAAAACCTAGATCTACTTGAAAAAAACCATGTTTATTCAACAGAAATGGAACATGATGCATGTGGTGTTGGTGTAATAGCATCAACCGAAGGAAGAAAGTCTAGGGAGATAGTTGAATATGGTATTGAAGCTTTGAAAGCTGTTTGGCATAGAGGAGCAGTAGATGCAGATGGAAAAACAGGAGATGGAGCTGGAATTCATTTGGAAATTCCAAAAGATTTTTTTATAGAAAAAATTGAAGTGACTGGACATGACTATGATGATGCAGAAATTTGTGTTGGTATGATATTTCTACCAAGAAATGATTATGCTGCTCAAGAAAGTTGTAAAACAATTGTTGAAAGTGAACTTACTAAGAATAATTTTAGTATTTATGGTTGGAGACAGGTACCAGTTAATTCAAAAGTTTTAGGTGATAAGGCTCTACAAACTATGCCAGAAATTATTCAGGTTTTGTTTAAATCAAATGATACTAATTTACTTGATAAAAAATTAGAGAGAAAAATTTATGAAACTAGAAAAAGAATTGAAAATAAAGCTTTTGAATTATCTTTAAATAATTTTTATGTTTGTTCTATAAGCTCTAAGTCTATAATTTATAAAGGATTGTATTTAGCAGAAGCTATTTCAGATTTTTACTTAGATTTAAGAGATAAAAGATTTGTTTCAAGGTATGCAATTTTTCATCAAAGATTTTCAACTAATACTGCACCAAGTTGGAGTTTAGCACAACCATTTAGAGCTATAGCACATAATGGTGAAATAAATACTTATAAGGGTAATAAAAATTGGATGAAAGTTCATGAACAAGAAATGAGCAGCCCACTTTTTGATAATGTAGAGAATTTAAAACCTGTTATACAAAAAGGTGTTTCTGACTCTGCAGCGCTTGATAATGTATTTGAATTATTAAACAAATCTGGACAACCAGCACCTTTGGCTAAGTTAATGTTGGTGCCTGATGCTTGGTCTAAAAAAAATAAAACATTACCCAAAAGTCATCAACAATTATTTAATTTTTTAAATAGTACAATGGAACCATGGGATGGACCAGCGGCCATAGCAGCAACAGACAATGAATGGATTATTGCGGCAAATGATAGAAATGGATTAAGACCACTTAGGTATGCAATAACAAAAGATAAATTACTTTTTGCTGGATCTGAAACTGGAATGATTGAATTAAATGAAAAAAAAATTTTATCAAAAGGAAGATTAGGTCCTGGAGAGATTATAGGTGTTAGGATTGAAAAAGGAAAAGTTTTTTTTAACGACGATATTAAAGATTACCTAGCTAAAGAGTTTAAACATTTTAATTCTCAAATTGTAGATCTAGACGAAAAACTATTAATTTCTAATGAGAAACATAATTTTGAAGGCGAAGACTTACGGAGAAGGCAATATTCGTTTGGAATAAGTTTAGAGGACTTGGAATTGATATTACATCCAATGGCGGAAGATGCCAAAGAGGCAATAGGATCAATGGGTGATGATACACCTTTAGCAGTATTATCCGATAAATATAGGCCCTTGTATCATTTTTTTAGACAGAATTTTAGTCAAGTAACTAATCCGCCAATTGACTCATTGAGAGAAAACAAAGTGATGAGTTTAAAAACAAGATTTGGTAATCTAGGAAATATACTCGATTTTGATACCTTAACAAAGGAGGACATTTATGTTTTAAATAGTCCAATCTTATCTAATTCACAATTCAATAAATTTATTAATTTTTTTGGAACAAATTCTTCAACTATAGACTGTACTTTTTCCAAAGAAGAAAATTTGTCAGTCGCTATAGATAGAATTCAGAAGCAGTCCGAGATAGCTGTTAGACAGGGAGTAACACAGTTAATATTAAGTGATAAAAGCTTGTCAAAAGAACAATTGCCAATGCCAATGCTTTTATGTGTTGGAGCAATTAATACTTTTTTAATAACTAAAAAACTTAGAGGTTACGTTTCAATAAACGTACAATCCGGAGAGGCAATGGATACACACTCATTTGCAACGTTGATAGGAGTTGGAGCAACAACCGTAAACCCATATTTAGCCTTTGATAGTTTGTATCAAAGACACGAAAAGAAACTATTTGGTCAATATAGTTTTGATGATTGTGTTGAAAGATATATTAATTCAGTGAATTCAGGGCTCTTAAAAATAATGTCAAAAATGGGTATATCAGTTTTAAGCTCATATAGAGGTGGATGTAACTTTGAAACAGTAGGGTTAAGCAGAACTATCGTAAATGATTATTTTCCAGGCATTACTTCAAAAATTTCTGGAATTGGACTAATTGGAATTGAAAAGAAAATTCGAGAAATTCACAAAGAAGCATTTGAAAGCACAGATACTGTCTTACCAATAGGAGGAATTTACAGATATAGAAAAAATGGAGAAACACACCAATATCAAGGAAAACTAATTCATTTATTACAAAGTGCCGTAGGATCAAATTCCTATGAAACTTATAAAAGATATGCTGAAGGTATTTATAACTTACCACCAATAAATTTAAGAGATTTAATTGATTTTAGAAAAAAGAAATTAGGTCCTCCGATTAACTTTTCTGAGGTTGAACCAGTAGAAAAAATATTAAAAAGATTTGGAAGTGGAAGTATGTCTCATGGAGCATTATCAAAAGAAGCGCATGAAACGTTAGCTATTGGAATGAATAGAATTAAAGGAGCTTCTTGCAGTGGTGAAGGTGGAGAAGATGAAAAAAGATTTAAAGTTATGGACAGTGGAGATAGTGCAAATTCAAGGGTAAAACAGATTGCATCTGCGAGATTTGGGGTAACAATAAATTATCTAAATAATTGTAATGAAATTGAGATCAAGATTGCTCAGGGCGCTAAACCAGGAGAAGGCGGTCAATTACCAGGGTTTAAAGTTACAGATGAAATTGCAAAATTAAGGCATTCAACTCCAGGGGTTACTCTTATTTCCCCGCCACCTCACCATGATATTTATTCGATAGAAGATTTGGCTCAATTAATTTATGACTTAAAACAAATTAATCCAAAAGCTAGAGTTGGTGTTAAGCTAGTTGCTTCTTCTGGTGTTGGAACAATTGCAGCTGGCGTAGCTAAAGCTGAAGCAGATATAATATTAATTTCAGGCCATAACGGTGGTACCGGAGCAACACCACAAACAAGTGTAAAATATGTTGGAATACCTTGGGAAATGGGTCTTACCGAAGCTAATCAAGTGCTTACATTAAATAATCTAAGACACAAAGTTACATTGAGAACAGACGGTGGTATTAAAACAGGTAGAGATGTTGTCATTGCAGCAATGATGGGAGCAGAAGAATATGGGGTTGCCACAACTGCTTTAGTTGCTATGGGATGTATAATGGTAAGACAATGCCATTCAAATACTTGTCCAGTGGGTGTTTGTACACAGGATGAAAAGTTAAGAGAAAAATTTACAGGTACACCTGACAAAATTGTAAATTTGTTTACCTTTATTGCGTCAGAAGTAAGAGAAATTCTAGCTGAGCTTGGTTATAAATCTTTAAATGACATTATTGGTAGAACTGATTTATTGATGCAAGTTAACAAAGCGTCTCCAAATTTAGATGATTTAGATTTAAACCCTCTTTTTGTTCAAGCTGACTCAGGTAACAATAAAAGGTATTGCGAAAATCCATCAATCAATAAAGTGCCAGACACATTGGATCAAGAAATTTGGCCAGAGATAGAAAAAGCATTAGATAATTCAGAAACAATTAAAAAAGAATATATAATTAAAAATACTAATAGAGCAGTTGGAACAAGAATTTCTCATCATCTTTATAAAAAATATGGATATGAAAAACTTGATGAAAATTTTCTAGAGTTAAATTTTAAAGGTTCTGCAGGTCAATCGTTTGGTGCTTTTTCTACAAAAGGCTTAAAACTTATACTAAAAGGTGATGCGAATGATTATGTGGGCAAAGGTTTATCTGGGGCAACAATTTCAATAAAACTTTCCGATGAAAGTAATTTAGTTACAAATGAAAATACAATTATAGGAAATACAGTTCTTTACGGCGCAACTGCAGGTAAACTTTTTGCTGCAGGACAAGCGGGAGATAGATTTGCAGTTAGAAACTCCGGTGCAACAGCTGTAATTGAAGGATGTGATTCAAATGGCTGTGAATATATGACTGGTGGAACAGTGATTATCCTAGGGGATGTAGGAGATAATTTTGCAGCTGGAATGACTGGTGGAATGGTATTTATTTATGACAAAGATAAAGAATTTGAAAACAAGGTAAATCCCGAGACGGTTGTTTGGCAAAATGTTGAAACTGATTATTGGAAAAAATTTCTAAAATATTTAATTGAAGAGCATTTCAATGAAACGGGCTCTGGTTTATCTAAAAGAATAATTAAAAATTTTGATGAAGAGATAAGTAGCTTTGTTCAAGTTTGTCCTAAAGAAATGATAGATAAACTGAAAAAACCAATCAGCTTAAATTCAAATATCAAAGAAGTTAGTTAAAAAATTAAATCAAGCTCTCTTATAATCTTCTTTTGAAGTTTTTTATTAAATAAGCTGTGGTCACCATTTTTAATAGCCACTAATTTTTTTTTTGCATTAATAAATAATTTAAGAACTTTCCTTGAAAATGAAACGGGTACTGTAGTATCTTTGCTGCCATGTATCATGGTGACTGGAATTTGGAGATCAATTTTTTTGTGAAGTATTTTATTTTTTTTACCATCTTTTATTAGTTGATAAGTAATTGGGTATTCATATCCGCCATGTTTTAAATTATAAACTCCATTTTTCTTTGTTTCAGCTTTCATTTTTTTTGTAAATTTTTTCCACATGATTTTTTCTAAAAATTCAGGTGCTGAACCAATGCCTAAAAATCCTTTGATTTGTTTTTTAAAATATTTAAATTGATTAAGTGAAATCCATGACCCCATACTTGATCCAATTAAGACAAAGTCATTTTTTTTAATAATATTTTTTATTAGTACTCTTGTATCAGAAGTCCATTTACTAATATTTCCTTTTGTAAATTCTCCCGAAGATTTTCCATGCCCAGAATATTCAATGGCTAGAAAACCTAGTTTATTTTTTTTTGCATATTTAAGAAATACTTTTGGTTTTTCTCCCTCAAGATCAGACATAAAGCCATGAAGAAAAACTATATAAAGATTTTTCTTATAATAGTTACATAAATATCTAATTTTTTTTGTTTTTGAGATTTTATAATATTTAAAGTTAGTCATTATTATTTATATGTCTTCTGTATTAATATATAATAATATCAAATGTCATCTACATTAAAAGTTTTACAAGTAATCCCTAAATTAGGTTACGGTGGAGCAGAAACAGGATGTTATGATATTGCTCATTATTTACCTGAAAACGACTGTGAGTCTTTTATTGTAACAAGTGGTGGGGAATTATTAAAATTTATTGATAAAAAAAAAGTCAAAGTTATTAGGCTTCCAGTTCATAGTAAAAATCCACTATTAATAATTTTTAATTCTATAGCATTAATTGGAATTATTTTATTTAATAACATTTCAATTGTGCATGCCAGAAGTAGAGCTCCTGCTTGGTCTTGTTTTTTTGCAACAAAGATTACTGGTCGAAAATTTGTTACAACTTTTCATGGAACTTATAATTTTAGTAGTAAAATCAAAAAATTTTATAATTCTGTTATGGTTAGATCTAACTTGATAATAGCTGGATCTAATTTTATTTTTTCTCATATTAAAGAAAATTATTCTGAATATCTTTATGAAAAGAAAAAACTTTTAGTTATTTTTAGAGGTATCAATGTTGACTATTTTGACTCAACAACAAAATTAGAAAGTGATGAAAAAAAGTTATTAAAAAAATGGGAAATAGAAAAAGATAAAAAAATAATTCTTTTACCTGGAAGATTAACTGCATGGAAAGGACAAGAAGTATTTATTGAAGCTATTAATTTGGTGAATATTGAACTTGGATATGAAGCCTTCAATGGAGTTATTCTTGGAAGTGATCAGGGTAGAGATTTATATAAAAAAAAACTTATTAGACTTACCGAACAATATAGAATGACAAAACAAGTTAAATTTATTGATCATTGTAAAGACATGGCTTTAGCTTATAAAATTTCTGATATTGTAGTATCAGCTTCAATTGAGCCTGAAGCTTTTGGAAGAGTTGCAGTAGAGGCCCAATCAATGGAAAAGCCAATAATTGCAAGCAATATTGGTGGTTCAAATGAAACTGTAGTTGATGAAAAAACTGGTTTTTTATTTGATTCTAATAACGCAAAATCGCTAAGTGAAAAAATTATAAAAATACTTTCTATGGATAAAACATCTCTAAAATCAATTGGAATAGAAGCAAGAAAAAATATAATTCAAAAATTTAATGTTGAAAAAATGTGCTTTTCTACTTATTCAGAGTATAAAAGAATTATAAATTAAATGCCTATAATAACATTACCAGACGGAAATAACTTAAGTTTTTCTAATGATGTCACAGGCCTTGGTGTGGCAGAAAAAATTAGTAAATCTCTTGCCAAACAAGCAATGGTTATAAGTGTTAATGGTGAGTTAAAAGATTTAGATTATTTAATTAAAAAAGACTGTAGTGTTAAAATATTTACTTCTAAAAACCCTGAGGGTCTTGAAACTATAAGGCATGATACAGCTCATATTTTAGCAATGGCTGTTCAAGAATTATTTCCAGGCACACAAGTAACTATTGGTCCTGTTATCGAAAATGGTTTTTATTATGATTTTGCTAGAAAAGAACCTTTTACAGAAGATGATTTATTAAAAATCGAAAATAAAATGAAAGAAATTGTTGATAGAGATGAAATCACAAAAAGAGAGGTTTGGGAAAGAAACAAGGCAATTTCTCATTTTAAAGACAAAGGAGAAGTTTATAAAGCTGAGTTAATTGAAACAATTCCAGAAAGTGAAGATGTATCAATTTACTTTCATGGAGATTGGCACGATCTTTGCAGGGGACCACATCTTTCCTCTACTGGTAAAATTGGAAAATATTTTAAACTTACTAAGGTTTCAGGCGCTTATTGGCGAGGTGACTCTAATAATGAAATGTTACAAAGAATTTACGGAACTAGCTGGGCAAGTCAAAAAGATTTAGATGAATATTTAAAAAGAATTGAAGAGGCTGAAAAAAGAGATCATAGAAAATTAGGAAAAGAAATGGATTTATTTCATTTTAGAGAGGAAAGCCCAGGATCTGTATTTTGGCATGAAAAAGGTTGGGCTCTTTTTCAAAAATTAATTAACTACATGAGAAGTAGGCAGGATGATGCTGGGTATAAAGAAGTAAATACCCCAGAGGTTCTAGACAGACTATTATGGGAAAAATCAGGACATTGGGAAAAATACGGGGAAAATATGTATACATCTGAAACACCAGATGAGAAAGTTTTTGCTATTAAACCCATGAATTGTCCAGGGCACATTCAGGTTTTTAATCAAGGTTTGAAAAGTTATCGAGATCTACCCTTAAGAATAACGGAGTTTGGAAAAGTTCACCGTTATGAACCATCAGGAGCTTTACATGGATTGTTAAGAGTTAGAGCTTTTACACAGGATGATGCTCATATTTTTTGTTCAGAAGATCAGATCACAAGTGAGTGTTTGGAAGTAACTAATCTAATATTAGATATTTATAAAGATCTTGGTTTTGAAAATGTAATTTTGAAATATGCAGATAGGCCTGATGTTAGGGTTGGAGATGATGAAGTTTGGGATAAAGCAGAGGCATCATTACTTGAGGCAGTCAAAGCTTCAAAACTTGAATACAGTATTAATAAAGGAGAAGGTGCTTTTTATGGTCCTAAAATTGAATTTGTTTTAAGAGATGCAATTGGTAGAGATTGGCAATGTGGAACTTTACAAGTTGATTTAAACTTACCTGGGAGATTAGATGCTTCCTATGTTGACAAAGATGGCACAAAAAAAGTTCCTGTAATGCTTCATAGAGCACTATTTGGTTCTTTAGAAAGATTCATTGGAATTTTAATTGAAAATTATGCAGGAAAATTTCCTTTTTGGATATCTCCTTTACAAACTGTTGTAATACCTATTTCTGAAGAGTTTGATGATTATGCAATTAAGGTTTCAAAAAAAATTAAAGAAGCAGGCATGAGTTCATCTGTCGATCTTAAAAAACATAATTTGAATTATAAAATAAGAGATAATTCATTAGCAAAAATACCTCTTTTATTAATTTGTGGTAAAAAAGAAGTTGACTCCAATTCAGTAACGATTAGAAGATTAGACTCTAATAAACAAGAAAATATGGATTTAAATTTATTCTTAAAAACTTTCTCTGCTTTAAATAAAGCATCATCAAACTAAGTGGCAGATTTTAAACAAAACTACTTTCAAAGAAGAACTAAAGATCGTGGTCCTAGATCTAATAACAGAATATCATCTCCCGATGTCCAGGTAATAGGAAGCGATGGTGAAAACCTTGGTGTTATAAATACCAATGAAGCTATCTCAATGGCAAAGAACCAAGGATTAGATTTAATCGAAATAGCTGCCAATGCAAATCCTCCTGTTTGTAAAATAATGGATATGGGTAAATTTAAATATGATGCTCAAAAAAAAGCTAATATCGCAAAGAAAAAACAAAAAATTGTTCTTTTAAAAGAAATTAAAATGAGACCAGTTACAGAAACTCATGACTATGATTTTAAAGTAAAAAATGCAAAAAAATTTATAGCTAAAGGTGATAAAGTGAAATTTACTGTTAGATTTAAGGGTCGTGAACTTCAACATTCTCATTTAGGAAAAGAACTAATGGACAAGATTAAAGAGGATATGAAGGATATTGGCAAGGTAGAGCTTCATCCTAAATTTGATGGTAAGCAAATGATCATGGTAATTCAACCTTTATAGGCTTTAATAGAGGTTGTAAATTTATATCAATCTTTGTATAACACCGCAGTATTATGCCAAAATTGAAATCAAAAAGCTCAGCAAAAAAAAGATTTAAAATATCTGCAACAGGCAAAGTCTTAACTGCCCAGGCAGGGAAAAGACATGGCATGATCAAAAGAACAAATTCTCAAATAAGAAAATTAAGAGGCACAACAACGATGTCAAAACAAGACTCAAAAATTGTTAAATCGTACATGCCTTACAGTTTAAGAGGTTAATAATGGCTAGAGTTAAAAGAGGTGTAACCAGCAAAGCTAAACATAAAAAAGTTTTAAAAGCTGTCAAAGGTCAATGGGGCAGAAGAAAAAACACTATAAGAGTTGCAAAACAAGCAATGGAAAAAGCTATGCAGTATGCTTATAGAGACAGAAGAAATAAAAAAAGAGAATTTAAATCATTGTGGATACAAAGAATCAATGCTGGAGTAAGAGCTGAAGGATTAACATATTCAAAATTTATTAATGGACTTAGTAAATGTGGAGTAGTTATCGATAGAAAAATATTAGCAGAAATAGCTTACGATAGCCCAGAAGCCTTTAAAACTATTGTTCAAAAAGCACAATCTGCTTTAAACTAATCTTCACTATTGTTTTTCGTCGGTGAAGAAATAATCTCATAAAATGTCAGATATTAAAAAAATTAAAGATGAATATCTCTTAAAGCTAAATGAAAATTTAGATTTAAATCAAATTAATCAAATTAAAACCGATCTATTTGGTAAAAATGGTTTAGTTAGTTCTCAATTTAAACAACTTGGAAAAATAGCAGAAGATGAAAGAAAAATTTTTGCTTCTGATTTAAATACGACAAAAGATGAATTACAGGATCTCATTTCCTCAAAAATTGATGAAATTGAAAATAAAGAAATTAATAAAAAATTAGAAAAGGAAAAAGTAGATATAACATTACCTGAGAGACCATTTGCACAAGGCAAGATACATCCTGTTTCACAAGTTATTGATGAAATTTCATCTATTTTTTCTGAAATTGGTTTTAGTGTTGAGGAGGGTCCTGATGTTGAAAATGAATATAATAATTTTACTGCTTTAAATACTCCTGACAATCATCCAGCAAGAGATATGCATGATACTTTTTATTTGGATGAAAAAAAAGAACTGTTATTGAGAACTCATACTTCACCGGTTCAAATCAGAACTATGTTGAGTGACAAGCCACCTTTTAAGATAATTGCACCAGGTAGAACATATAGATCTGACAGTGACCAAACACATGCACCTATGTTTCATCAAGTGGAAGGCTTACATATTGATAAAAATATCAATATGGGTCACCTAAAAGGCTGTTTGAATTATTTTATTAAAGAATTTTTTGAAGTTGATAAAATAAAGATGAGATTTAGACCAAGTCATTTTCCATTCACTGAACCTTCTGCTGAAGTAGATATAGGTTATGAAATTAAAGATGGAAAAATTATAATTGGTGAGGGAGACAAATGGCTTGAAATTTTAGGCTGTGGAATGGTTCATCCTAATGTATTAAAAAATGTCAAAGTAAACCCTGATGAATTCCAAGGATATGCTTTTGGAATTGGAATAGATAGATTGGCAATGCTTAAGTATGGGATCAATGACTTAAGAGCATTCTTTGATTGTGATTATAGATGGTTAAATCAATTTGGATTTGATCCAAATGATGTTCCTTCAAGTTATAGAGGTTTAAGTAGATGAAAATTACATCTAACTGGCTTAAAGAACATCTAGATACAAAATTAGATGAAAATCAAATAATAGAAAAACTTACAGATGTTGGACTAGAAGTTGAAAGTGTTGAAAAACAAAGGGGTGAATTTGATGACTTCATCGTTGCAAAAATTTTAAAAGCTGAAAAACATCCAGATGCTGATAAGCTTAAAGTTTGTGATGTAGATGTAGGTAAAGAGAATCCTGTCATAGTTGTTTGTGGTGCTCCAAATGCAATAGAGGGCTTGCTAACAATTTATGCTCCACCCGGTTCAGTTATTCCAAAAAATCAAATGAAATTGGTTGTGAGTAAAATTAGAGGAGTTAGCTCTTATGGGATGTTATGCTCAGAGTCTGAATTAAACTTATCAGATGAAAGTGATGGTATTACTGAGCTTTCATCAAATGATTTTAAAGATAAGATTGGAGATAATTATTTTCCAAAAAAAAATTTAAACGTAATTGATATATCTATTACACCAAATAGACCAGATTGTTTGGGTGTTAGAGGTATAGCTAGAGATTTAGCAGCAGCGGGCTCAGGTAAATTTAAAAATCTTGAAGAAAAAAAATTAAAACAAGATGGAAAACAAACAGTTAATGTTAAAATTGAAAATGATCAAGCTTGCACAGTATTTGGTAGCTGTTTAATTACAGATGTTAAGAATGTAGAAAGTCCTGATTGGTTAAAAGAAAAAATAATTTCAATAGGTCAAAAACCTATTTCAGCTATTGTAGATATTACCAATTATGTAATGCTTGATTTGAATAGACCGTTACACGCTTACGATGTTGATAAAATTGATAAAGAAATAATAGTTAGAAATTCTAAAAAAGATGAAACATTTAAAGCATTAGACAATAAAGAATATAAGCTTGAAGAAGGAATGTGTGTTATCTCAGATGCTACAGGGGTATTAGGATTAGGAGGAATAATTGGTGGAACTAGATCTGGTACAGAACTAAATACAAAAAATATATTAATTGAGTCTGCTTATTTTTCTCCAAGATCAATTAGAAAATCATCAAAAATTCTAAACATCGATACAGATGCAAAGTTTAGGTTTGAAAGAGGAATTGATCCATTATCAATTGAACAAGGATTAAAAAAAGCTGTAAGCTTAATCCAAGAAATTTGTGGTGGGATAGCAAGTGAATTTGATATTCAAAAAATTGAAAATTATAAAAATAAGTCTTTAGGATTTGACCCTATTTTATTTGAAAAAATAACTGGCGTTAAAATAGAAAAAAATGAAATAATTAAGATTTTAGATGATCTTGGATTTGAAATTAAGGAAGAGAAAAAAATTTTAGATTTAAAAATTCCTTCTTGGAGACCGGATATTTCCCAAGAAGTTGATGTAGTAGAAGAGCTAATAAGAATTAAAGGTTATGATCAGATCAATATGATTGAGCCTCAAAAAGTAAGAGAAAAAGAAACTTTAAATAAAAAACAAAAATTATTTCATTTTTTGCAAAGAGCAGTTGCATCAAAAGGTTATTTAGAAGCTATTACCTGGTCTTTCACTGACAGTAAAATTAATCAATTGTTTATTGAAAAAAATAAAGAAATTAAGATAGTTAATCCAATTAGTTCAGATCTAGATGTTTTAAGAAGTTCTATTTTTTCAAATTTAATTATTCATTTAAATAAAAATTTAGGAAGAGGGTTTAAAGATTTGTCAATATTTGAAATAGGTCCTACATTTTTAGGTGAAAAACCAGGTGAACAACAAACTATTGTTGGAGGGTTAAAGTCAGGAAAGAATTCAAGACAGAATTGGCTAGAAAAAGAGAGATTGGTAGATGTGTTTGATGTTAAAAGTGATGTAATTCAATGTTTAGCTGAAGCTGGATATGATAAAGATAAGCTATACTTTGATATAGAGACACCAAGTTATTATCATCCAGGAAAATCAGGACGAGTGTTCCTAAATAAAGGAAAAGAAAAAATAATCGCTTTTTTTGGTGATATTCATCCTAATATTTTAAAAAAATTAGATATTAAAACAGAAGCACTGGTAGGATTTGAAATATTTTTAGATAATATTAAACAACCAAAAAAATCTCTTAAAGATCAAAAAACGCAATATAAATTTTCTGATTTTCAAAAGTCAGAAAGAGATTTTGCTTTCATTTTAGACAAAAACTTCCAAGTACAAGAACTAATTGATGTAATATCTAGTGTAGATAAAGATTTAATAAAATCAGTTAAAGTATTTGATGTCTATGAGGGAAAAAATATCGAAGAAGACAAAAAATCTGTAGCTTTAAATGTGACCATTCAATCATCTGAAAAAACTTTAAATGAAGAGGATTTAAACAAAATCAATCAAACAATCATTTCTACAGTTGAGTCAAAAATAGACGCTAAGATTAGATCGTAGTAATGACAAACATTGATCATATTAGAAACTTTGCAATTATTGCACATATTGATCATGGTAAATCAACAATAGCTGACAGAATAATTCATAGTTGTGGAGGCCTTACAGAAAGAGAAATGAAGGCACAAGTTTTAGACTCAATGGATATTGAGCGCGAAAGAGGAATTACCATTAAAGCTCAAACTGTTAAACTTAATTATAAAGCCAAAGATGGAAAGGAATATATCTTAAATATTATTGATACTCCTGGCCACGTAGATTTTAGCTATGAAGTTAGCAGATCACTTTATGCGTGTGAAGGATCCATTTTAATTGTTGATAGCACACAAGGAGTAGAGGCCCAAACACTTGCAAATGTTTACCAGGCACTAGATACTAATCATGAGATAGTTCCAGTTTTAAATAAAGTTGATTTACCAGCTTCAGATTTAGAAAAAACAAAAAAACAAATAGAAGATGTGATTGGTATTGATACAGAAAATGCCATCCCTTGTTCTGGAAAAACAGGTGAGGGAATTGATAATATATTAGAGCAAATTATTGTGTCATTGCCTGCCCCAGAAGGTGAGCGAGATACAGATTTAAAATGTTTATTGGTTGATAGTTGGTATGACACTTATATGGGTGTAGTTATCTTAGTCAGAGTCATTAATGGAAAAATTTATAAAAATATGAAAATTAAAATGATGTCTACTAATCAAGAATATATAGTTGAGAAAGTTGGAGTATTCACACCAAAAGCTACAGATATAAAAGAATTAAATGCAGGAGAAATTGGCTTTATAACAACAGGAATAAAAATTTTGTCGGAAACAAAAGTTGGAGACACTATTTGTGATGCAGCTAAGCCCTTAATAGAGGCTTTACCTGGCTTTAAACCAAGCAAACCGGTTGTTTTTTGTGGCTTATTCCCAGTTGATAGTTCAGAATATCAGAAGCTTAAAGATGGTTTGGCAAAACTTCAATTAAATGATGCCAGTTTTTCTTTTGAGGCAGAGTCCTCAACTGCTTTGGGTTTAGGATTTAGATGTGGTTTTTTAGGACTATTACACCTTGAGATAATTACTGAGAGGTTAGAAAGAGAATTTGATGTAAATTTATTAACTACAACACCCGGTGTTGTTTACAAAGTATATTTAAATAATGGAGATACTATTAATTTACACAATCCTTCTAGCTTACCTGATCCTACCCTAATAAAGCGAATAGAAGAGCCCTGGATTAAGGCAACAGTAATAACACCTGATCAATATTTGGGACCAATAATAAAACTATGTCAGGATAAAAGAGGAACACAAACAAATCTAAGTTACTCTGGTAATAGAGCTGTAATAAATTATGAGCTGCCATTAAATGAAGTGGTTTTTGATTTTAACGATAAGATTAAATCAATGACAAGTGGCTATGCAAGTTTCGACTATGAAATTATAGATAATAGAGAAGGAGACCTAGTAAAGCTTGGAATTTTAGTGAATGCTGAGCCAGTAGATGCTTTAGCAATGATGATCCATAAAGATTTTGCCCAAAGAACAGGAAGAGAAGTATGTGAAAAACTTAAAGACTTAATTCCAAGACATAATTTTATGATACCTGTGCAAGCTGCAATAGGTGGAAAGATTATAGCAAGGGAAACAATTAAAGGTTTTAAAAAAGATGTTCTAACTAAAATTCATGGTGGTGGGGCAACTGATAGAAAGAGAAAACTTTTAGAAAAACAAAAAAAAGGAAAGGCCAGAGGTAAACAGTTTGGTAGAGTAGAAATTCCTCAAGAAGCATTTATAGGTGTATTAAAAATAAGTAAAGAAAAATGAATAGAATTTTGATAATTGATCCTGGTAAAGGTTGGGGGCAATTTGTTTCAAAAATGTATTGTTTTCAAAAACTAGCTGAATACCAAAATTCAAAAATAATTTTTCTTACAAAAAGATCTACTCAAGCAGAATATTATTTAAGAGATACGACATTCTGTGATGAGGTTATTTATCTTAATGAACCGAGAAAGGGAATTAAGAATATTATTAATAACATTCAGTCTTTATTAGAAAACATTAATAAAATTAATAAATTTAATTTTAAAGCTTGTTATGTTTTTCACCCATCTTTAAGATATTTATTTATAGCAAAATTTTCGAACATAAGAGAAATTTGGGGTTTAGGCTTTAAGTTTCAAAACTTTTTTTTGGGAAAGAATAAAAAATTATATTTAAGCTTTTTTGCAAAAACTAAAGGAGACAATGAAGCTTTAGAATTTGTTAAAAAAATTACTAATGCATCAAAAATTGATTATAAACCCTTGTCTAGTATAGAGAATAGCTTGAGAGATACTGTTGGAATAATTATTGCTGCTTCTGGAAATGAAAAAAGGTGGTCAATAAAGAATTATCTAAAAGTAATAAAATTTTTAAAGGAAAAAAATTATAAAAAATTTTTAATTATTAGTGGCTTAGATCAATCAAAAGAAGAAGAATTAATAAATGAAAACTTTAGAGACATTATAGATACAACCTTTACAGCAGATAAGAAAATTAATGATGTAATACCATATCTAAAAAGATGTAAATTTTGTATAGGTAATGATACTGGATTTTCACATTTATCAGTTAATTTAGATATTGAAACTATGGTTATCCAAGGTGATTGCCCCCCTCAAACTTACTCAAAACTTTTAAAGCATATTGATATTGAGCCTGATGTAACACGATCATCAAAATCAATACATACAATCAAAGCTGAAAAGGTGTTGGACGAATTATCAAATTTTTTAAACAGGAGAGGTGGCCGAGTGGTTGAAGGCGCACGCTTGGAAAGCGTGTAAAGGAGTAATCCTTTCATGGGTTCGAATCCCATTCTCTCCGCCAATAATTACTGGATTTTTATAATAATAGTCAGTTTTTCCATCATTGCTAATAGCATTAATACATTTAAATTTTTGACTTTTTAAATATTTGTTAATTTTGTTGAAATTTTTTCAAAAACTTCTACCTGCAAGAATATCTCATTATAATTTAGCAAATTTTTTAATTCCTGCAAAACCTCATGCCCATGGCCCTCTGCATCAATTTTAATACAAATTTTTTTATTTTTTAATTTAATAGTTTTGTCCCCGATTTTGAAAATATTTTTTTCAATATGAAGATTTTTTAAATTATCCTCTTTTTTAACAACACCATAACCACTAGATTGAATATAACCATCTCTTATTTTTTGCTCGCATAAGTAACTGTGAATTTTTATTTGAAAGACCAAATTTATAAATTTTAATATTCTTTAATTTTTTGTTTAATTTCAAATTTTTTCTAAATTTGATTATAGTCTTATTAACTGGTTCAAAGGATTTGATTATAATCTTTTGAAACTTATTTCTAACAATTAAACTATAAATTCCAGAGTTTGCCCCAATATCTATAAAATAATTTGAATTGTATTTTTTAATATTTTTAATAAGAAATTCAATTTGAAAATTTTCATAACTATTAAAGAGAAAAATTTCTTTATCCATTGGTTCATTAATATTCCCCTCTAACTCTATATCAAAAAATTTAAATCTTATTATTTTGTTATTAAAAAATCTCTTCATCAAAGAAGGATAAAGCCTTTTAATTATTGGTATCTTTTTATAACTTTTTTTGGAAACATTTAATTATAAAGAATTATTATTACGTGTATTTAAAATATCATTTAAATCATTCTTAAATTTTTTGTCTAAATAAAAATTTGTGCAATTTGTTTTCGAATACAAGAAATATTCTTTATTTGTTAAATATTTATATATATCACTGTCAACCACCTCTGTAATGTCATACGCATCATTATCTTCAATAGCAATTAAAGTTGGACGAACATCTTCTAAATTAATACCCTGAAGTGCTTTAAAATCTCTATACTCAACGTCTATATTAAGAAAATCTATTTTTTTAATTCCTAATTCTTTTATAATTTTATCTAATGTAGATATTTGGATTTTAACTTTTTTTACATTTTCATATGCTTTAAAAGAATTTGCTTGGTTGATGTGACTTGATTGATAATAAAAATCTTCACCTTCTTTATTAGAAATACCAACATTTATATTTTTGTCATTTGGCCTTGCAATTTTAAAAAGATTGATTGTTTCTTCGGAAATGTCGATATTCACCCCTTTCCAACCTTTTTTGTGAAGTAAGTGTGTAAGAGAAGCTCTTACGGGGTGATAGCATCCAACGTCTATATAAAACCCATCTTTTTTATGATTAAAAAGGCTTTGAATAATTACATCTTCACCATTATCTGCGTAGTAATATTTTTTTTTAGATTTCTTTAATATCTTAATAAAGAAATATAATTTGTTAAATGGATAAAGTTTAATCAAATAATCTTTAATTTTTTTTTCTATATTTTTCATGATTTCAAATAACTAAGTCGGTATTATAATTTATTTATAGATTAGTTATTAATAAATACACACTTATCCTTATAATTTCTTATTTGTTTAAATTTATAAAGATTTCGTAAATAAAGCTTATTTTTAAAGGTTAATTTTCATTATTAAGGCTTTAAAATTAATTATATTTCAACATTTTTTCATGAAAAATGCTATAATTTTTTTTTCCATAAATTAAAAAATATGACAAATAAAAATACATATCAGGCAGATTCCATCAAAGTTTTAAAAGGTCTTGAGGCAGTTAGAAAAAGACCAGGAATGTATATTGGTGATACGGATGATGGAACTGGCTTACATCATATGGTCTATGAAGTAGTAGATAATTCAATCGATGAAGCACTTGCTGGTCATTGTAAAAATATAAATGTCAGAATTAATTTCGATGGAACCATAACTGTTAATGATGATGGAAGAGGCATACCAGTTGATATGCATAAAGGAGAAAAAAAATCAGCAGCAGAGGTTATTATGACACAACTTCATGCGGGTGGAAAATTTGATCATGACTCTTATAAAGTTTCAGGAGGATTACATGGCGTAGGTGTTTCAGTTGTAAATGCATTGTCAGAAAAATTACAATTAGAAATTAATAGAGATGGAAAAAAATATGCTATAGAATTTAAAGATGGAGATGCCAAAGCCCCATTAAAAGTTATCGGAAAATCTAAACAAACTGGAACTCAAATAACTTTTTTACCATCTAAGGAAATATTTTCTTCAATAAAATTTAGCGCAAATATTTTGATTAAAAGAATGAGAGAATTAGCCTTTTTAAATAAAGGTATCAAAATTATTTTTACAGACGCTAGTCAAAAAAAAGAAAAAATTATAGAATTTAAATTTGATGGAGGTGTTCTCGAGTTTGTAAATTTTTTAGATGAAAAAAGAGAAAAACTGCAAAATAAAACTGGAAATGATTTATTTAAAAAACCAATTTATATAGAAGGAAAAAAAGATAACATAGAACTTGAATGCTCATTAAAGTGGAACGCAAGTTATGCAGAAGATATTTTTGCTTATACAAATAATATTTATCAAAAAGATGGTGGAACACATTTATTAGGATTTAGAAGTGCATTAACAAGAGTAATTAACAAATATGCAAACGAACATAATTTACTAAAAAAAAATAAATTAGCAATTTCAGGAGATGATATTAAAGAAGGCCTTACATGTGTTTTATCTACTAAAATTCCTGATCCAAAGTTTTCTTCACAAACAAAAGATAAATTAGTCTCATCAGAAGTAAGAATGATTGTTGAGACAGTAGTTAATGAGAAATTATCTATATGGTTTGATCAAAACCCATCAGTTGCAAAAATAATTTTAGCTAAAATTATCCAAGCAGCACTAGCTAGAGACGTTGCTAGAAAAGCCAGAGAAAATGTTAGACGTAAAGGTGCGCTTGAATTAAGTGGATTACCGGGAAAGTTAGCAGATTGCCAGATAGGTAAACAAGATGGAACAGAATTGTTTATTGTTGAGGGAGATTCGGCAGGTGGCTCAGCAAAACAAGGAAGAAATAGAGCAAATCAGGCTGTTTTACCCTTAAGAGGTAAAATTTTAAACACTTATGTTGAAGATTTAACTATAAAAAAGAATGGTAATGGAGATGCATCAGAACAACAAAGAACTAAAGCTTTGTCAAAAATGATTTCTTCTAATGAGATAGTCACATTAATTAATGCATTAGGCTTAGATCCAAAAACTCAAGAGATAGATTTAAAAGATTTAAGATATGGAAAAATTATTATTATGACGGATGCTGATGTTGATGGTTCTCATATCAGAGCATTACTATTAACTTTCTTTAATAATAAACCATTTAATAAATTAATTGAAAATGGCCATGTATATTTAGCTCAACCACCATTATTTAAAATTAATAAAGGTACTAAGGGAATATATATTAAAGATGAAAAAGAATTGGAAGATTATATTGTGAATAACAATAAGGAATTAAAAAAAATTAAAAAAGGAACAAAAGAATTTGCTAAAGAGCTAGATCTTGAAAAATCAAAAATGAATATACAAAGATTTAAAGGATTAGGAGAAATGAACCCCGAAGAATTATGGAGCACAACTCTAGATCCTGAAACCCGAAATTTACTTCAAGTTCAATATTCTAAAGATTTAAAGAAAGATCAAAGTTTAATTCATACATTAATGGGTAACGATGTTGCCTTACGAAGAGATTTCATTATCTCTAATGCAATAAATGTTCAAAATCTTGATATCTAATAATGAAGTTTTTTGAAACTTCAAGACTTCATACATTTAAAAAATCTACCTATATAAGCTTAAGATGGATAGGTATAGTTGGGCAGTTAATTGCTGTTAATTTTGTATATTTTTTTTTGAATTTTAAATTTAATTGTTTTGCTTCAAATATGATAATATTTTTTGGAATTCTAAGTAATTTATATTTAATTTTTATTTATAAAAAAACTCAATTATCAGATAGATCAGCATTTATTTTTTTAGTTGTAGATATTTTTCAATTAGGTGCTTTGCTTTATTTGACAGGGGGAGTTGCTAATCCTTTTGTAATTTTTATATTAATACCAAGTGTTTTTTCTTCTTCCAATTTGAGTTTTATAACTAATTCTTTGCTTGTATTTTTGTCAACCGCTGTAATTATTTTTCTTACATTTTATTCAGTAGATTTACCAAGTCCTCTGAATGCTCATTTTCATGTTAGTCCATATTATTATTATGCTATTCCTGTATCTTTAATAATTGCTTTAATTTTTTTAAACTATTTTGCAATGATGTTTGGTACACAATCACGTTTAAGAAAAGAAGCATTGTCAAAAATGGAAGAAGTAATGGCAACAGAACATGAGCTTTTATCTTTAGGTGGTCAAGCTGCAGCTGCAGCACACTCTCTTGGAACACCTCTTTCAACAATTAAGATAATTACTCAAGATTTAATAAAACAATTTAAAGGACAAAAAGATATTGAAAAAGATATTGAGTTATTAGCAAGTCAAGTAGAAAGATGTAATAAAATTTTAAAACGTTTAACTCTCAATCCTGTCGAAGAAGATGATTTTATTGATAAAGACTTAGCTATGAGAGATTATTTATCTGAAATTATTTCATCTTTTAAAGAGATTAGTAAAAAACAATTTATCTTCAATTATGATCAAGATTCAAATGTCAGAAAAATAACTAAATCTATAGAAATAGTTTATGGTTTAAGAAATTTTATTGGAAATGCTAATAAATTTTCAAAAAATACAGTCTACATAAACCTTAAGAGCGATAGCGAAATAACAGAAGTTATAATCGAAGATGACGGAAATGGGTATCCAAGGGATGTTTTGTCAAAAATTGGAGAACCTTATTTGAGCACAAATTATCCTCAAGAAAAGTCACAAACAGGCTTAGGACTTGGCTTGTTTATAGGAAAGACTCTTTTAGAAAAAAATTTTGCATCAATTAATTGTAGAAATTCAAAAACAAGAAGTGGTGCTGAAGTTATTGTTAGATGGAATAATAGAGATCTATTTAATATTTAATGAAACTTTTTTTTTGTATCAAATAAAGAACTTAATTCTGATATCATCACATCACCCAATTCATTAACGTCAGTAATTTTGATCGCTTTATCATAATATCTAGAAACATCATGACCAATTCCAATTGCTAAAACTTCTATTTCTGTTTTATTTTCAATAAACTTAACCATTTTTTTTAGGTGTTTTTCTAAAAAGTCCCCAGAATTTACAGAAAGAGTTGAGTCATCAACTGGTGCTCCATCAGATATAACCATTAATATTTTTCTTTCTTCTTTTCGTTTTTTTATTCTATTGTAAGCCCATGATATTGCCTCTCCATCAATATTTTCTTTAAGCAAACCTTCTTTTAGCATTAGGCCTAAATTATTTTTAGCTTGTCGCCAATGAGTATCTGCACCTTTATATATGATGTGTCTTAAATCATTTAATCTTCCAGGTGTTTTAGGTTTTGAGTTTTTATTCCAGTGTTCTCTACTTTGTCCACCTTTCCAGTTTTTTGTAGTAAAACCTAATATTTCAACCTTCACTGAACATCTCTCAAGAGTTCTAGATAATATATCAGCACAAATTGCTGCAATTGTAATTGGCCTGCCTCTCATAGAGCCAGAGTTGTCAATAAGCAAAGTTACAATCGTATCTTTAAAATCTAAATCTTTTTCTTTTTTAAATGAAAGAGAATTATATGGGTCCATTATAATTCTTGGTAATTTTGAACTATCAAGCAAGCCTTCTTCTAAATCAAATTCCCATGCTCTATTTTGCTTTGCTAGCAATTGCCTTTGAAGTTTATTTGCAAGTTTAGTGATTACATCCTGAAAACCAACTAATTGTTGATCTAAAGTTTTTCTAAGCTTTGTTGCCTCGTTGGCATTTTCTAAATTTTCAGCTTTAGTTATTTCATCAAATTGAGTTGTAAAAATTTTATAATCAAGATTAATATTATCAATATTTTTTTGAACGATTTGTTCTGAACTTTGTTCATCAGGCTCATCATCTGAAAGTTGTTCATCTAAGTTAAATTCATCAACATTGTAATCTGCATCTAAAGTAGCTTGAGTTTCTTGATCATTATTTTCTTCTTTATTATCCTCCTTGTCTTTGTTTTGATCATCATTTGAAGGATTATCTTGTCCTTGGTCTTGATTTTCTTCTCTCTTTTCATCATCTTCATCACTCTGAAATATATCCATTTCTTCTAAAATTTTTGAAAATCTTGAACTGTAATTATTTTGATCTTCCATGTTTTCCTGCAAAAATTTTTTATGTTTTTCTATCGATTGCTCAAAGTCTTTTTCCCAGAAATTTAGCATTCTAGAAGTTAAAGGACTTAGTTTTATTTGATGAAAATTTTTAAGCATATAAAGCTCAAAAGCCTCTGCTACTGGCACATCTTCTTTAGTTTTTAATTGGTCTTTTCTTTTACGATTGATTATCTGAACATAATTTTCATTAAAATTTTTTTCTATTCCTTTAAGCATTTTTCCACCTAATACTTCGTATCTAATTTTTTCAGCTATATTATAAAGTGATCTTGACGAACTATTAGAGGGTAAATTTTTTCTATAAATAGTTTCATTAGAAAATTTTTTTTTTAACGCGGCCGAATCTGTTTCAGCTCTCAGTCTCATAAAATCACTTGGATTATTTAGATCTTCAATTTCAATTTGATTTATTTCTTTTTGTTTTTTTTTATCAGATGATTTGCTATTTAGCTCGAAATCATCAGAAATTACTTTTGCTGTAGATGTTAAAGCAAGTTTAAATTTTTCTTTTAAGGTAGTTTCTTTGTTGCTCATTTAGATTTGAATATTTACCAATGACTCTGGCAATTCTTCACCAAAACATCTTTGATAATATTCTGCGATAGTATTTTTTTCAATATCATCACATTTATTTAGAAAGGTTACTCTAAAGGCATAACCAGTATCTTTAAAAATTTCTGAATTTTCTGCCCAGTGCATAACAGTTCTTGGACTCATCACGGTTGAAATATCGCCAGCAATAAATCCCTTTCGCGTTAGCGAGGCAACTTTAATCATATTAGCAACCTTTTCCTTACCTTTAGCATTATTAAGATTTTTGTTTTTAGCTAAAACGATATCTAGTTCTCTTTCAAGACCAAGATAGTTGAGTGTAGTTACAATGTTCCATCTATCCATTTGTCCTTGATTTATTTGTTGAGTTCCATGATAAAGACCAGTTGTATCACCAAGTCCTACGGTATTAGATGTAGCAAATAATCTAAAAAATTTATTTTGTTTAATTACTTTGTTTTTATCAAGTAGTGTGAAATTACCTTCAGCTTCCAAAACCCTTTGAATTACAAACATCACATCTGGTCTACCCGCATCATATTCATCAAATACTAACGCTACAGGGTTTTGTATAGACCACGGTAGTATTCCCTCATTAAATTGAGTGACTTGCTTGCCTTCTTTTAAGACAATCGCATCTTTTCCAATCAAATCTATTCTGCTCACATGACTATCAAGATTAACACGAATACATGGCCAGTTTAATCTTGCTGCAATTTGCTCTATATGAGTAGATTTTCCAGTACCATGATAACCCTGAACTAAAACTCTTTTATTAAATGCAAAACCAGAAATTATTGCAAGTGTAGTGTCTCTATCAAATTTATAGCTTTTATCAATTTCTGGAACATATTCATTTTTTTTTGAAAATGCTTCTACTTCCATTTCAGAATCTATTCCAAAAGTTTGTTTTAATGAAACTTTGATATCAGGTTGTATATTAAGATTTGGTGTCAATTTTATCTCTATATGTATTTTTAAGTTGTGTGTAAGCTAATGTAATTAATTTTAGTTTTTCTTCGAATTTTTTATTTCCTGCATTTATATCTGGGTGAAATTTTTTGACAAGTAATTTGAACTTATCCTGAATATTCTTCCATTTTAAACCTACTGAAATGCCCAATATACCGAAGGCTTTAATATCTTTATGATTAAATTTAAATTGACGCATATGATCAAATTCTCCATTGATCTTATCTTTATCTAATTCATCTCTTAGGGTGTTATTCCATAGAACTTTAAAAAAATTATCTGAAGAACTAAAGCTTTGAGTGGGTTTATGCCAAATCATATCAGATTTTAAAAAATCCATAACCTGATCATCATTCATTCCAGAAAAGTAGTTCCAATTTTTATTAAATTCTTTTACGTGATCTAAACATAGCATTCTATATTTTTTGCTATTATCCTTTTCAACTGGTGCTTTATAATCACCAATTTTATTACAATTATTCCAGTCGCAAATATTTTTCATGATATATAATAATATTTATGGATATAAATGAGTTAATTGCAATTGTAAAAAAAAAACTTCAAGATCAAATTAAAATTGAAAGCATAAATATAGAGGATAAGTCTTTTCTTCACAAAAATCATGCCGGTAATCAAAAGGATAAATTTCATTTAAAGATTAACCTAAATTCAATTGAATTAAAAAAAATGAATAAGATAGATAGTAATAAAAAAATTTATAAAATTTTAGATAAAGAATTAAAAGAGTTTATTCACTCAATTCAAATTTTAATTAGTTAGCTCATTTTTTAAAAATATAGCTAAAGCTTTTTTGCTATATTCTTTATTTATAATTGGAGACCCAATTTTTTTTAACAAAACTAAACTAATTTTATCTGAATGATTTTTCTTATCTTTAAGCATAAATGATAGAATTTTATTTAAATCTCTTAAATTAAAAAATTTATTTATTTTTGAAGGTAAACCTAATTTTGTAATATGATTAATAATTGAATTATGCTCTGTTTTCTTTAGTAACTTATGCTTTAAACTGAAATTTAATGCAGTTTTCATTCCAAGAATTACAGCTTCACCATGATTTAGTTTCTTTGAGTAGCCTAAAGTAGCTTCATATGCATGAGCAAAAGTATGACCAAAATTTAAAGTTTTTCTCAATCCTTTTTCTTTTTCATCTTTCTCGACCACATCTTTTTTAATCTTGCAACTTTCATGGATTGTTTTTTCTATAAATGGAGAAGATAGGTTAAAAATATTATCACTATTTTTATTCAAAAAATTATAAAAACTTTTATTAGCAATTAAGGAATGTTTCAAAATTTCTCCATAACCACATATTATTTCTCTTTTGGGAAGTGTTTCTAAAAATTGAATGTCAGAAATAACTAAATTTGGTTGGTAGAAACTTCCAATTAAGTTTTTTCCATATTTAGTGTTTACCCCAGTTTTCCCTCCAATAGACGAATCAACTTGTGACAAAAGTGTTGTTGGAACATTAATAAATTTTAAACCTCTTTTAAATAGACTGGCTGCAAAACCACTAATATCTCCAGTTATTCCTCCACCAATTGAAATCAAACAATCATCTCTAGAAAAGTTTTTTTTTAAAAGAATATCTAAAATTTTGCTAACACTATTTTGATTTTTATTAATTTCACTTGCATTAAAAAAATGAACGTAAAGATTTGTTTTGTTTAATGATTTTTTTATTTTGGAAATAATTTTTTTTGAAATATTTTTATCTATAACAAGTAGGCATTTTTTAAAATTAATGGAATTATTCTTGGTAATTTTTGATATATTTGAAACTAAATTAGATCCAATAATAATTGAGTATTTTTGAGTTTTTGTACTTATCTTTAATTTAATGGGTTTCATAAATTTTTAAAATTTCTTTAACAATTTCATTTTTAGTTAAATTATCACATTCAATTTTATATAAAGCTTTAGAATAAATGTTAGAGCGTTTTTTAATTAAATCAATTATTTCATTTTCTGAAGAATTGAAAGCTAAAGGTCTTTTTTTGCTATTTTTAATTCTATTTAACAATATGTCATCGCTCCAATTTAACCAAAAAGATATATGATTTTTTATGACTTCTTTTCTTATCTCTTTGTTTGAAAAAGCACCACCACCAAGTGATATCACGGTGGAGATTGATTTAAGTTTTTTTAATGTAGTTTTTTCTTCAAATTTTCTAAAATAATTTTCACTTTTAGTTTCAAATATTTTTTTAATTGATAGTCCTAGTTCGTTCTCAATTACATTGTCAATATCTATAAAATTTAATTGCAATTTTTTTGCAATCAATGAGCCTATAGAGCTCTTTCCTGATCCCATCATTCCTAAAAAAACAAGATTTTTTTTTGATTTCATAAGTTTCTTTATTGAAAAAACACAAATATGTCTTAATTTGAAATTAACTAAAGTTATATGGAATTTAATAAAAATACAAGTTCAGGCCAAACTAATGTAATTGGATTAGTAATTAAATCTATTCTTGGATTAATAGTTATTCTGGGTCTTGTTTTTTTTCTAAATACAATTGATTTTCCTTCACCCAAAAAAGAAATAGAAAAAATTATCCCAAATGAGAATTTTAAAATTGTTAAATAAGAAATATTTTTCAATTATAATTATCTTTTTGCTTTCATCTGTTAATGTGATTGCTGAGGACCAACCAATAGACATTTGGAATATTGACAAGAAAATAATAGAGACTACGTCAGAAGCTATTTCATCAAATGAAATAATAGTAGGGGTCACAACTGAGAGTAATATTTACAATATGCAAGCGGATAAAAAAAAAAGTTCAATAAAACTTGATCAAGAACTTGCATCAAAAGAAATTAAAATTGTAGGATTATATGATCCTGCAGATTATGGATTAAGTATGGATATGTGGTCAAATTCAGATGGCCTAATATTAAAAAAACTTTTTAAAAATATAGATAACTTTGATCTTTCAGGCGATGCATCCGAAATTCTTAATATTGCATTACTAACTAATACTTATTATCCAAACAAAAATATTACAGAAGAGGAATTTTTAAAATTTAAATCAAGCTGGATGATTAAGGAATCTAATCTTGAATTAATAGAACAATTTCTTATTAAGAATCAGGCTACTAATCTGCATCCTGAGTTGATGAAATACGTTGTGGATCAATATTTATCTCAATCGGATGTAAAGAAATCATGTGAAATTTTTTCAAAAATTAAAGAACCCTTGGAAAATGAATACTTAATTAAATTTAATTTATATTGTTTAATTAATTATGGAAAAAATGAAGAAGCTCAACTTATTTTAGATTTACAAAAAGAATTAGGTTTTAAAGATGATTATTTTGAAAATAAAATCAATTATTTATTTGGGTATGTGGATGAAGCTAATAAAGATATATCAGAAAGCTCTATTTTAGATTTTCACTTAGCTCACAGAACAAATCCTGAATTTGAATTTGAACCAAAAAAAGAGACACCTAAATTAATTTGGAAATATTTATCAGCTTCTAATTTGTTATTTAATATTCAAGATATTGAAATTACTGATATAGATAAAATTTCAACGATTGAAAAAGCCACACATGATAAGAATTATTCAGAAAAAGAATTATTTGATTTTTATAAGAAATTTCAATTTACCATAAATCAATTATTGAATGCCAAACAATCTTATAAATCTTTAGTTTCAATTGAGGGAAAAGCTTTGATTTATCAAAGGGTACTTTTGGCAGAAGAGCCAAAACTAAAAATTGAATTGATTAAAATTTTAAAAGATATTTTTGAGTCAGAAGGTATTGGCAATGCTTTTGATGTAGAATTAAAAAATTTTTTAAAACAGATAAATATAGAAGATGTGCCATCGAATTTTACAACTTTTTATAATGAACATAAAAATGATAAAGAAATTATTAATAAAAAAATTAAATATAATAATAAAATATTACATCAATCTAAATTAGTAAATTATTTCAATGGTGATTACGCCAAATCTAAAATTGAAGAAGATCTTAATAAATATTTGAAAAAAATTAAAAAAAATAAAAAGTATTTTTTATCAAAAAAAGACGTAATTTTTCTTGAAGCATTAAAATCAGATGGAATTCAAATTTCAAAAAAATACGATGATCTTTATAAAGTTAATCAATCTGAAATGCCAGCAGATATTCAGGCTATGATTGATAACAAGGAAATAGGAGCAGCATTATTGAGAGTTATTGAAGTCATAGGCCCAGAAAGAATTGAAGATATTGATGAAGATACAGTCTATTTTATAATTAATACATTGAATCAGCTAAATGTAGATTCTATTAGAAATAAACTTCTACTAAAAGTTCTTCCTTTAAAAGTTTAGAAATTATAATAAAATAATTAACTCAATGACTGTTAAAACAATTATAACCGAACCTAATAAATTGCTTAGACAAGTATCTAAATCTGTTGATCATGTTGGTAAAGACGAGCAAAAATTAATGGATGATATGCTAGACACTATGTATGACGCAAATGGTATTGGTCTTGCAGCAATACAAATAGGAATTCCAAAAAGAATTATAGTAATGGATATTAGTAAAAAAGAAGGGGAAAAAGAACCAAGGTATTTTGTGAATCCTGTAATTAAAAATAAAGACCCATCAAAAGCCACATACGAAGAAGGATGTTTGTCAGTCCCTAATCAATTTGCTGAAATTGATAGACCTAGTAAATGTGACGTAGAGTATTTAGATTATAATGGAGAAAAGCAATTATTAAAAGCAGATGGTTTACTTGCAACTTGTATACAACATGAAATGGATCATTTAGAAGGAATACTTTTTATTGACTACCTTTCAAAATTAAAAAAATCGATGATAATTAAAAAATTATCAAAATTAAAATCAAATACAGCAATTCTTTAATTAATGCCAAAAAAGATTGTCTTTATGGGTACACCAATGTTTGCTGTCCCAATTTTAAAATCTTTATATCAAAATGGTTATCCTATTTCAGATGTGTATACACAGCCACCACAAAAATCTCAAAGAGGTCAGCGAATTAATAAATCACCCATACAAGGTATTGCTGAAACTTTAAATTTAGAATTTAGAACTCCAAAATTTTTAAAAAATAATAATGAAGAATTTGAATATTTTAAAAGTATAAATGCAGATCTTGCAGTAGTCGTTGCTTATGGACAAATTATTCCAAAAGAATTTTTAAACTTAACTAAAAAAGGTTTCATTAATATTCATGCTTCCATACTTCCGTCTTGGAGAGGAGCAGCACCAATACAGCGATCCATAATGAATCTTGATAAAGAAACGGGCATAACTATTATGAGAATAGCTGAGCAATTAGATACAGGCCCGATATGTAACACTTATAAAATAAATTTAGAAAATAATTTAAATGCACAAGATATTTCCGAACAACTTTCTTCATTAGCAGCTGAAAAAATATTAGATAATATTGATAACATATTAGATGACAAAGCAAAATTTATTGAACAAAATCATGAACAGGCAACTTATGCTTCAAAAATACAAAAACTAGAAGGTAAGATTGACTGGGATGAAAATGCTTTAAACATTATTGGTAAAATAAATGGTTTGTACCCAGTGCCTGGTGCTTTTTTTGTTTTTAAAGGTGAAAGATATAAAATATTAAAAGCAGACATTGGTAATGGAATTGGAAACCCAGGTGAAGTTGTCTCTGATTATTTAGAAGTTGCCTGTGGAAATAGACAATCCATTAAAATTAAAGAAATACAAAGACAAGGAAAAAAGCCCCAAAACATTGGTGAATTTATGCTTGGTTCACAGATCAAAAAAGGTTCATTAATTTAAATGTTCAGATATCAATTACTAATTGAATATGTGGGTACAAATTTTAGAGGTTGGCAAATTCAAAAGAAAGGTTCAACAATACAAGGTCTTATACAAGAAAAACTTACAAAGCTTTTAAAAGAAAAAATAATTTTAAATGGCTCAGGTAGAACTGATACGGGAGTTCATGCAATTGCACAATCTGCTCACTTTGATTGTAAAAATAAAATAATAGATCTAATAAAATTTTTAAAATCTATTAATCATTTTATAAATGAGGATGGTATAGCAATCACTAAAGTTAAAAAAAGAAGCATTAAATTTCATTCTAGATTTTCTGCAAAACAACGAATTTATAAATATATAATTTTTAATCAGATAAGTGCCCCTATAATTGAAAAAAAAAGAGGGTGGCATGTTAGAAAACAATTAGATATAGATTTAATTAAAAAAGGGGCAAAAAAATTAATAGGAACACATGATTATTCTGTTTTTAGAGCATCAAGCTGTCACGCTAAAAGTCCAATTAAAACAATTAAATCAGTAAAGATTAAATCTTTAAAAAATAAAATTGAAATAGAATTTAATTCACAATCTTTTTTACAACAACAAGTTAGATCTATGGTTGGTTGTTTAAAATATTTAGGTGAAAAAAAATGGGATTTAAAAATGTTTGAGAAAGTATTTAAGTCTAAAAAAAGAATATTATGTGCACCACCAGCACCCCCTGAAGGACTTTTTTTAGTGAGAGTTATTTATTAATTTTTTTATTGCTCATTGCAAATTTTTTATTAATTCGCCATCTAGACTCTGCTCTTACAATATAACCACAACAATTTTTAGATTTACACTTACATACAAATTGTTTGTAATTTTCATCATAACCAAATCCATAATCACATGTAAGCTCTTCGCCTTTTTTTATATCTTTGATTGCTTTAACCCACAGTTTTAATCCTTTTCCATCATAGTCACAATTATTACTACATGAATGATTAATTAATCTTGCAGTGTTCCATGAAAAGTCCCCATCAAGATCGTATCTCTTGTTGACTGTAAATAGATAAATAGGCTTACTATTGTCATATTTATCAGACTCTTCTGTTTGTTTTTTAGTGATAAGTTTTCCTATATAGTTAATTATTTTTGTACCTTCTTTAATATCTTTTGTTGCATAAAGTCCTCTACCTTTTTTATCAATTTCAGACTTCTTAATTCTATATAGTTTCATATGAGTTTTTTTAGAGTTTATATGACAATTATCAATTAAATTCTATTAAAGCATCAACATGTCGTTGAGTGCTATCTTGGAGAGCTTTTAGATCATACCCACCCTCAAGAATTGAAACTACATTTCCATTACAAGATGATTTTACAACATCTAAAGTTCTTTTAGTTAATTGATAAAAATCCTCTGCGTTTAATCTAAGTTGCGCTAATGGATCATCAATATGGGCATCAAAACCCGCAGAAAATAACAAAAATTCAGGTTTAAATTCTTTTAACTTTTTTAAAACATGCTCATATGCATTTAGGTATTCTTCAGCAGTTGTGCCTGCTTCAAGTGGAATATTAACAACATTATTAAACTTACCCTTTTCTTTTTCTGATCCAGAACCTGGGTAATAAGGATATTGGTGTGTTGAAATATATAAAACTTTTTCATTATTATAAAAAATATCTTGAGTGCCATTCCCATGGTGAACATCAAAGTCAATAATTGCAACTTTATTATATTTATACTTTTCAATTAAGTAATTAGCCCCAACAGCAACATTGTTGTAAATACAAAATCCCATTGCTTTATCTTTTTCAGCATGGTGTCCTGGTGGTCTAACAGCACAAAAAGCATTTTTAAAATCTTTATTTTGGACACCATCGATTGCAGTAATTATTGAACCTACAGCATCTTTGGTTGCATCTTTGCTTCCAGGAGAAACAACTGTATCTCCATCAAGAAAAGCCAAACCATTTTCTGGAAATGATTTACTTACTAGATCTATATATTCAGAAGAATGTGTATTAATTAAAAAAGATTGATCAAACTTAGTTGGTTTTTTCCATATTAGATTTTTGTTATCTAATCTTTTAAAGTTATCAATAACCGCAGTAACTCTATCAATTTTTTCTGGGTGTCCTTCGCCTGTATTATGATTTTGATAAGTATCTGAGTTTATTAAGCCAGTTTTCACTTAAAATAATTTTTTAGTATAGTTGAATAAATTAAAGTTAATTTTTTTAAATCAGATAAAGATACAGCCTCATCAACTTTATGCATAGTTTTGCCAACCAAGCCAAACTCTAAGCAAGGGGCTATTTTTCTAATAAATCTTGCATCAGAAGTTCCACCAGTTGTTGAAAGTTTAGGTTTAATTTTTGTGACTTTTTTAATTATATCTTGGATCATATAAGTAGTGTTATTGGGCTTAGTAAGAAAAGCCTCTCCAGAAACACTATAATCAATTTTAAATTTTGATTTATTTTTTTTTACTTATATTTTTTATAATTTTATTAATTTTCTTTTTAATAGAATTTGAAGAATGTTTATTATTAAATCTTATATTGAATTTAGCATTTGCTAATCCAGGTATTACATTATCTGCAAAGTTATCAATATTGATTTTAGTAATTTCAAGATTTGTTGGTTGAAAATCTTTTGTACCATTATCAAATTTAATTTCTTTTAATTCTTTAAGTATTTGAACTAATGCCGTTGAAGGATTGTTTGCTCTATTAGGGTATGCAACATGACCTTGAATACCAATTATAGATAATCTTCCAGTCATACTTCCTCTTCGGCCTATCTTAATCATTTCACCCAATTTATTTGGGTTAGTTGGCTCTCCAACTAAGCAAAAATCTATCTTTTCTTTTTTCTTTTTTAAGAATTCAACTACTTTTTTTGTGCCATTAATTGCAACTCCTTCTTCATCACCAGTGATCAAAAGGCTGATAGAGCCGTTAAAATATCTTTTATTTGCAACAAAATTACTGACTGCTGAAACAAATGCAGCAATTGAACTTTTCATATCATTGGCACCTCTCCCAATTAAATATCCTTTCTTAACTGATGGTTTAAATGGATTTACTGTCCAATCTTTTAAATTTCCTGCAGGGACAACATCAAGGTGACCTGCATAACAAAAATTTGGTCCTTTATTTCCAAGTCTTGCGTATATATTTTTTACTGGCTTACTATCTTTCTCTCTAAATTCTAAAACTTTAGTTTTAAAACCAAGAGTTTTAAGTTTTTTCTCTAAGAACTTCATTATTCCAGCATCAACAGGTGTTACTGTTGGAAATTTAATTAACTCTTTAGCTAATTGAAGTTCATTTATAGTAGCCATTGTAAATCTATTCTCTTAATAGATCATTAACAGAAGTTTTAGATCTTGTTTT
>JACWEP010000008.1 GCA_014653375.1 Pelagibacterales bacterium SAG-MED48
ATCTAATTAAAGAAGAGTTAGATGAACTAAAAGAAGCAATGGATAATAATGATTTATTAGAAGTAGCTGATGCACTAACAGATATTTTGTATGTAACTTATGGAACAGGTCATGCATTTGGTATTAATTTAGATAAGTGTTTTGATGAAGTGCAGAATTCAAATATGAGTAAGTTGAGTGAAAATGGCGAACCTATTTATAATGAATCTGGAAAAATAATGAAGGGGCCAAATTATTTTAAACCTGACTTAACTAAATTTGTATCTTAGATTTCTAATTTAAAATCAATAGCTGTAGCACTATGAGTAATACTGCCAACGGAAATTCTATCAACACCAGTTTTAGCAATTGATTTTACTGTTTTTAAATTAATATTTCCCGAAGCTTCAGTTTCGTAATATTTTTTAGTAATCTTAATTCCTGCTTTTAAATTTTTAATAGACATATTGTCAAATAAGACAGTATTAAATTTAAGACCCATAATTTCTTTAAGCTGTTTTAAATTATCAACTTCAACTGTAATTTTTCTTCCCTTCTTATTCTTAATAGCTAGTGAAACTATGCTTCTTATATCTGATGAGGCGATGTGATTATCTTTAATCAAAAATTCATCACTTAAGTTAAATCTATGATTAGTACCACCACCTAATTTAACAGCATATTTTTGAATAACTCTAATGTTTGGGATTGTTTTTCGTGTGCAGCAAATTTTCGATTTTTTACCAGCTAATTTTACAAATTGATTTGTTTTATTTGCAATACCAGAGATATGAGATAAAAAATTTAAAGCAACCCTCTCCGCAATTAATATATTTTTTGCTTTACCTTCAATTGTTGCAATTAATGAACCTTTTTTTACTTGTACACCATCTTTTTTTTTAGATATAAATTTAATTTTATTATCCACCAAATCAAAAGCATGTCTTGCAAATAAAAGCCCACCGACAATTGTATTTTGATTTGATAAAAGTTTAACTTTTATAACTTTATTATTTTTAACTAAATTTGAAGTTATATCTCCAAAAGGGTAGAGATCTTCATTTAGTGCTCTCTTAACAGTGTTGCGAATAAAATCTTTACTAAGTTTTATTTTTGACACTTAATTATCTGCCTATGGCAGCCATTCTTTCAACAGGAATTCTTGCTTTTTCAATTGTTTCTTTATCCATGATTATTTCACCAGTTTCATTTTCTAAACAATCTAATATTTTTGGAAGAGTAATTTTTTTCATATGAGGGCAAAGGTTGCATGGTCTAACAAATTCTACATTAGGATTTTCAACCTGAATATTATCACTCATTGAACATTCTGTTACCATCATAACCTTCTGGGGCTGATTATTTTTAACATAATCAATCATACCTCCAGTTGAACCAGCAAAGTCACTTGCTTTTATAACCTCTGGCGGACACTCAGGGTGTGCTATAATTTTTATTCCTGGGTTTTTTTCTCTAATGTCATGTATTTCTTTTTCGTTAAATTGGTCATGAACCATACAGATGCCTTTCCAGGCAATTATTTCAACATCTGTTTGAGAAGCAACATACTTTGCTAAGTAGTCATCTGGTAAAAAAATAACTTTTTTAACACCAAGAGACTCAACAATTTTTACTGCATTTGCTGAGGTACAACAAATATCTGTTTCTGCTTTAACCTCTGCAGAAGTATTAACGTATGAAACAACTGGCACACCTGGATATTTTTCTTTTAATAATCTAACATCTTTACCAGTTACTGATGATGACAATGAACATCCGGCATCCATATCTGGTAAAATAACTTTTTTATTTGGACTCATTAGTTTTGCAGTTTCTGCCATGAAGTGAACTCCTGCCATTAAAATAATATCTGCAGAAGTTTTTGAAGCTTCAATTGCTAAAGCAAGAGAGTCTGCTGCAAAATCAGCTACTCCATGATAAATTTCTGGTGTTTGGTAATTGTGAGCAAGAATTACTGCATTTTTTTCTTTTTTAAGTTTATTAATTTTATGAATATATGGGGCGTGCACTGACCATTCAATTTCAGGCATTACTTTTGAAATTTTTTGATAAATAGGATCTGTTGCCTTTTGTACTTCTTGTGTAAATTCCATGGTGTTTTTTACCAATTTGAAAGATAGATGTCATTCATTTATTATGACACACGCTGCGGTCGTGCTGAAACTGGTAGACAGGCACGGTTGAGGGCCGTGTGGACCTAGTCCATGAGAGTTCGAGTCTCTCCGACCGCACCAAAATCAAACTTTTATTCATCATGTCTTCAGATTTTTGTGCTATGCTTATTTATTGTGAAAATAAAACAAATATTCAATTTCTCAAAACATTGGAACTGCAATATATTTGTTAGAATTCATTACTCTTTTTACTAAATAGAAATCTCTTTTTAAGCTTTTAGCTAATATTCAATTAATTCTAATAAAAGGATTTCAATGACTAAAAAAATATTATTTTATAAATCAATTATTTGGCAAATGATTGGTATGATATGGATATCTTTATTATCCTATCTATGGTTTGGTGATTTAATTCGATCTTTAAGTTTTACTATTGTGGTTATGGTTGTGAGTATTTTTGTCTATGTTTTTTATGAGATGGCGTGGGAAAAATTTTTGAAAAAAAAGCGTTAAGAGACATCAATTCTTTATTTATTATTAAGATTTAATCCAATCTGGTTTTTTAATATTAATTGAAGCATTCTTAGTATTAAAATTAGATTTTCCATTAAAATTTTCATCTAAATATTTGATTAAGGCAAACGGATAATCCTTTTCTATTAGAACTTTACCAATTTCATTTTCATTAAAATAAATACTTTCACCCTCAATTAATTCACCTTTAATTATATTTATTGGAAATAATCTTTTCGAAAGCTTATTTTTAAGTTTAATTCTAGCAGTATTTTCTTGCCCAACATAACAACCCTTTTTAAAGTCAATTCCATTTAATTCTTCATAATTGCACTCAATACCAAACAGTTTATTTTGTAATTTATTAAAATCCTTTGGAACTATTCCAAGTTTATGACTAAATGAGTAATAATCTTTAATATTAGAGTCGTGTAGCTCAAGTTTCTTTAATGATAAATAAAGTTTTTCTAAATTTATAATAAGCCTTGCTCCTAATTGTTTATTTCGTGGATCTAAAAGAATTGGATCTTCTCTATATTTTAAAGTAAAGCCAGCAATATCTTGAGCTTCATCAAAATTTAGAAATTTTTCATAACTAAAAGCAGCAACTACAAATTCATTGCTAAGATTTAAAATTTCAACTTTTGATCTTAACTTATAAATACTTAGTTGTTTAAATAGTCCATCTACTTGAGATTTTTCGCAATCAATCAAATAACCAGATTTATGTTTAATTATTACAAACTCATATAAAAACTTGCCTTGAGGTGATAATAAGGATGTAAAGCAGCTATTATTATTACTGACTTTATTAATATCGTTGCTAATCAGATTTTGTAGAAATTCTTTTGTATCTTCACCGTTTAAGTAAAGTATCGCTCTATCATCTAAAATATATACATTTTTGATATTCATATTTGATTAGTAAACATTTTTAATATAATTACTTTTTTCTGAAATGTTAGATCTTATAATCAAAAATGGACAATGTTATATTGATGGTGAATTAAAAGAGGTAGATGTAGCTATTCAAGACGGTAAAATTTATAAAATTGGTCAAATTTCTGAAGAAGCTAAAGAAACAATAAATGCTGAAGGTCAAACAGTTTTACCAGGGTGTATAGATACCCAAACCCACTTTAGAGAACCTGGTTCAACAGATACTGAAGATTTGCACTCTGGAAGTAGAGCAGCAATTGCGGGGGGGATTACTAGTGTATTTGAAATGCCCAATACCAATCCACCAACCTCAACTAAGGTAGAGTTTCAAAAAAAATTAGATCTTGCGAGAAATAGAATGTATTGCAATTATGCTTTTTATTTTGGAGCAACAGCAGATAATGCAAATGAGTTAGCAGATTTAGTTAACTTAGAAGGTTGTTGCGGAATTAAACTTTTTGCAGGTTCCTCAACTGGTAATTTATTGGTTGCTGAAGAAGAAGATATTGAAAAAGTATTTCAAAGTAGTTCAAAAGTTGTTGCAGTTCACTCTGAAGATGAAGCGATTTTAAATATTAATAAAAAATTAATTAAAAATGGAGATGTTCATTCGCACCCAATTTGGAGAAGTGTTGAATGTGCAATATCATCTACAAGAAGAATAGTCAGAATTGCAGAGAGATATAAGAAGAAAGCTCATATTCTTCATATTACAACAAAAGAAGAAATTGATTTTTTATCACAGCATAAAGGTAATATTACTTTTGAGATTACCCCTCAGCACTTAACAATTTATGCACCAGATTGTTATGATAAACTTGGAACGTATGCTCAGATGAATCCACCTTTAAGAGATAAATCTCACTATGATAGATTGTGGCACGGAGTTAAAAATAATCTTAATGACACAATAGGTTCTGATCACGCTCCTCATTTAAAAGAGAATAAAGATAAAGAATACCCAAACTCTCCATCAGGTATGCCTGGTGTTCAAACGTTAATGCCAGCTATGTTAAATCATGTAAATGATGGAAAACTTACCCTTAATCAATTAATGAAACTTGTGTGCGAAAATCCAATTAAAATTTTTGGAATTAAAAATAAAGGATTTATTAAAGAAGGGTTTGATGCTGATTTTACAATTGTTGATATGAACAAAATTATTGAAATTAAAAATGAAAACATAGAAAGTAAATGTGGTTGGTCACCTTTTGATGGATATAAATTTAAAGGAACACCTACACACACAATTATTGGTGGAAATATTAAAATGCAAGATGGTAAAATCTTAGGTGATCCTGAAGGAAAACCTTTAGTCTTTTAATATATTACTTTTAATTAAATCTTCTTTAATCTCAGATAATATAGCTGGATCGTCAATAGTTGGAGGTATTTTATATTCTACATTATCAGCAATTTTTCTAATAGTACCTCTTAATATTTTTCCTGATCTTGTTTTTGGTAATCTTTTAATGACAATTACTACTTTAAATGCAGCAACAGGTCCGATTTTATCTCTAACCATCTTCACACATTCTTTTGAAATAGTATCATTATCTTTATCTACACCAGTTTTAAGAACCACTAAGCCAATAGGTAGTTGTCCTTTTAGTTTATCAGCAATACCAAGCACTGCACATTCAGCAACAGATTGATGCTCTGATAAAACTTCTTCGATGGCACCTGTTGATAATCTATGACCTGCAACATTAATTATATCATCTGTTCTTGACATAATCCAAATATAACCATCATCATCAATATGACCTGCATCATATGTTTGATAATAACCTTCGTAATTAGTCATATAATTTTCTTTATATCTTTGATCTGCATTCCATAATGTCGGAAAAGTTCCAGGAGGCAATGGAAGTTTGACTACAATATCTCCCATTTCATTTGGCTCTGCTAAAGTTTGATCTGGTTTAATAATTTTAACATCATAACCAGGTACAGCTTTACATGCTGAGCCATATTTAGTTTCCATCATTTCAATACCAGTACAATTAGAACTAATTGCCCAACTAGTCTCAGTTTGCCACCAGTGATCGATCACTGGTACTTTAAGTAAATTTTCTGCCCATTTTATAGTATCTGGATCTGCTCTTTCTCCTGCAAGAAATAAACTTTCAAAACTACTAAGATCATATTTTGAAAAAAACTTACCTTCTGGATCTTCTTTTTTAATAGCTCTAAATGCGGTAGGGGCAGTAAATAAAGATTTTACTTTATAATCTGAGATGATTTTCCAGAAAGCACCAGCATCTGGTGTTCCAACAGGTTTTCCTTCAAACAAGACAGTTGTGCATCCTTTAAATAATGGAGCATAGACAATATACGAGTGCCCAACGATCCATCCAATATCGCTTGCTGACCACCAAATATCATCAGCATTAATATTGTAGATATTTTTCATCGTCCATTTTAGAGCCACTATATGTCCACCAATATCTCTAACTATTCCTTTAGGAGTTCCTGTTGTGCCAGATGTATAAAGAATGTAAGCAAATTCATTTGAATTCATTTCTACACAATCAGTTTCTTTTGCAATTGATACAACCTCATCCCAACTCACTTCCATTGGTTCATTTAATTTTACTTCATGACCTGGTCTTTGAAATAAAATCATTTTATCAATTTTATGATTAGCAAGTTTTATTGCTTCATCAACTAATGGTTTATACTCAACAGTTCTTCCTGGTTCAAAACCACAAGAAGCAGTAACCAATAATTTTGCTTTACTGTCATCTATTCTGCTAGCAAGTTCGTTTGATGCAAAACCCCCAAAGACAACTGAGTGAATTGCTCCAATTCTTGCACAAGCAAGCATTGCAATAACTGCCTCGGGTATCATTGGCATGTAAATAATTACTCTATCACCTTTGACAGCACCTTGATTTTTAAGTGCTCCTGCAAATTTTGAAACTTTCGATCTAAGTTCTTCGTATGTGAACTGACTTTTGTTTCCAGTAATAGGGCTATCGTATATTAATGCTGTTTTTTTTCCTCTACCTTGATCAATATGAATGTCTAAAGCATTATAACAAGTGTTTGTTATCCCATCTTCAAACCATTTATAAAAAGGCGGATTAGATTTGTTTAAAATCTTAGTCGGTTTTTTAAACCAAAAGATATCATTTGATGCTTCTTGCCAAAATTTTTCAGGATTTTGTAAAGATTGATCATAAATATCACTAAATTTTTTAGACATAGATTTCGATTCGATTTTACTAAAATTGTTGGTTTTTAAATTAAAAATTGCATTTAATTTTAAAATATAAGTAAAATCAATGTTAATTAATGACAATTAAGTCTTCATTAATCTAATTTTATTTGATAATTAACGCTCTATCTTGGTTTAAGGTAACTTAAACCTAGTTTATATAAACTAAAAATAAAAACTAACTAAAGAGGGAGTTTTTTTATGAAAAAACTTAAATTGTTTGCTCTTACAGCTGTTGCACTATTGGGTGTTACGGGTGTTGCAAACGCAGATGTTATGTTAGCTCAAGATGATTTCGTTGGAATTTCATTTTGGATTATCTCTATGGGTATGTTAGCAGCTACTGCTTTCTTCTTCATGGAAACAGGCAACGTAGCAGCGGGCTGGAGAACTTCAGTTATCGTTGCAGGTCTAGTAACTGGTATCGCATTCATACACTACATGTACATGAGAGAAGTATGGGTAAGTACTGGAGACTCGCCAACAGTATACAGATATATTGACTGGTTAATTACTGTGCCACTACAAATGGTTGAATTCTATTTAATTCTATCTGCTGTAGGTAAAGCAAATTCAGGAATGTTCTGGAGATTGTTACTTGGATCAGTTGTTATGCTAGTAGGTGGATATTTAGGAGAAGCTGGATACATCAACGCTACACTTGGTTTTATAATCGGTATGGCAGGTTGGGTATACATTCTTTATGAAATATTCTCTGGTGAAGCAGGTAAAGCTGCAGCAAAAAGTGGAAACAAGGCTCTTGTAACTGCTTTTGGTGCAATGAGAATGATCGTTACAGTAGGTTGGGCAATTTACCCATTAGGTTATGTATTTGGTTACCTAACAGGTGGTGTAGATGCAGAATCACTTAACGTTGTTTACAACTTAGCTGACTTTGTTAACAAAATTGCATTTGGTCTAGTAATTTGGGCTGCTGCAACTAGTTCAAGCGGAAAAAGAGCTAAGTAGTTTTACTAAGTAAAATATTTAAATTAGGGCGAGTATGTTCATACATACTTGCCCTTTTTTTTTAAGAGCTTATATCTAATTAATGGCAAAAATAAATTACATTACTCACGACAATCAAACCCATACAATTGATGTTCAAAATGGACTTACAGTTATGGAGGGCGCAGTTCAAAATGATATTCCAGGTATTGATGCGGATTGTGGTGGTGGTATGGCATGTGCGACTTGTCATGTTTATGTAAATGAGGAATGGTTAGATAAACTTCCAACTAAAGAAGATGGTGAAGAAGATATGCTTGATATGGCGTTTGAACCAAAACAAAATAGTAGATTGAGTTGTCAATTAACTATTTCAGATGAATTAGATGGACTAGTAGTTAACATTCCTTCAAAACAAGTTTAAATGATTAAAAAAGATGTATTAATAATTGGAGCAGGACCAACAGGTTTATTTTGTGCACATCAATTAGGGATAATTGGTTTAAGCTGTGAAATTGTTGATAACCTTGATAAAGCTGGCGGCCAATGTATTGAACTTTATCCAGATAAACCAATTTATGATATACCAGCTGTTCCAGAATGCACTGGTGAGGAGTTAACAACTAATTTATTAAAACAAATAAAACCTTTTAACATTAAATTTCATTTAAATGAAAGAGTTGAAGATTTAAAAAAAGTTGAAGGTAGATGGCATGTTAGAACAAGTGGAAAACAAGAATTTGATGTAGCAAGTATTGTAATTGCTGGTGGCGTTGGCTCATTTGAGCCTAGAAAATTTCCTTTAAAGGAGTGTGAAAAATTTGAGGGAAGTTCAATATTTTATTCAATTAAAGACAAAACAGTTTTTAAAGATAAGATAATTTCAATATTTGGCGGAGGAGACTCAGCACTAGATTGGGCAATTGAGCTCTCAAACACATCAAAAGTAAACTTAATTCATAGACGGGATGGCTTTAGTGGAGCAGAGTCTAGTGTTCAAAAAGTTAAAGAACTAAACGATCAAGGAAAAATTAATTTATATACAAAATACCAAATAGACTCAGTCTCTGGAGTCAGTAATATTCAATCAGTTAAAATTAAGCATGATGATGGGGAAACTAAAGAGTTTAAAACAGATTATATCCTTGGTTTTTTTGGGTTAATTATGCAATTAGGTCCAATTCTAGATTGGGGTTTAAATATTAATAAAAAAGCTATTGAAGTGAATACAAAAAATTTTGAAACTAACATTGATGGAATTTTTGCAATCGGTGACATTTGCACTTATCCAGGTAAACTAAAATTAATTTTATCAGGTTTTCATGAGGGAGCTTTGGCTGCTAGAGGGTGTTTTAAATATGCAAAACCGGATGAAAAGCTTAGGTTCGAGTTTACAACCACATCAAAAGCGGCACAAGAAAGACTTGGCGTTAAAAAGTGATAGAACTTTTTACCGCTGATACACCAAATGGTAAAAAAATATCTATTATGCTTGAGGAAATTGGTTACGAGTATAAAGTTACAAAGGTTAATTTAGATGATAGAGACCAGTTCAAACCAGAATTTATAAAGATATCTCCTTTTAGCAAAATCCCAGTGATTACTGACCACGATAACAACGAAAGTATTTTTGAGTCAGGGGCAATTCTAATGTATTTGGGAGAAAAAAGTGGAATGTTTTATGATCATTCAAATAAATTAAAAATTAATCAATGGTTAATGGCTCAAATGGGAACAATTGGACCAATGATTGGTCAACATCATCAATTTCATCATTACAATCCTGGTAAAAGTGAATTTGGTGAGGATCGGTATTTTAAAATTACAAAAAGAATTTACCAAGAATTAGATAATAGATTAAAAGAGTCACAATATTTAGCAGGAGAAAAATATACAATAGCTGATATTGCAACTTGGCCCTGGATTTCAAGACATGAGTGGCATGATATTGGTCTTAAAGATTATAAAAATTTATCTAGATGGTATGTTGATATTTCTAAAAGAGAAGGTGTAATAAAAGGATATCAATTTATGAATAAGAAAGATTTGCCTCCTCAACCATAATTTAATTCATCAATTTAAATAGAGAAGTTAAGATGCCGTTTCCTGACAACTCAATAGCCAAAACAATAACAATGATTAATATTAATTTAGTATTCATCTTGTAAATACATATAATAATAGAACTATCCAAATAATAGGATAATAAATATAAATATACTTTTTAGCAAAAAGAAATGAAATTGAATTTTTATTAGATTTATTTTTTTTCATTTTTAATTATAGTTGACCTTTTTTAGGAGCACCTTTATAAAAAATTTCTTGAAGATTGTCATTTTCTTTTTTTTTTAATTTGAGGTCATTTTTATTCATTAATGATTTAGATCTTCCAATTTTTTCATGAAAGTTGTAACTATCCACTCCTCTTGCTAATTGAACACTATTTTTACCTAAAATTTGTTGAACATTAGTTCCAATATAGCTTTGAATGACAAAACCTATTCGTCGGTCATCACTTTTATTTAATTCTGAACCATGAACTGTTGTTGGATGGTGTAAAGACATTTGACCTGCTGTTAGCACTAAAGGTGTAGTTTCTTCTTTAGGAACATTCTTTACTGTTTGCCCTCTAGTTAATAAATTTCCTTGATTAAATTTTTGATCATGTTCTCTGAGATTATCTTTATGAGAACCTGACCACATTCTCATACAACCGTTATTTTCATTAGAGTCTGTTATTGCAACCCAAGCAGTAACCCAATTATGTGGCTCTAAGCCTATATATTTTGCATCCTGATGATAACTTACGAAACCTTTTTCATTAGGATTTTTGATAAAAAGAGTTGTTCCACACACAAGTATATCTTCACCAATTAAACTTTGAACAGCATCTAAAATCTTAGGATGATGTGTAACTTCATCTAACAGAGGTGAAATTAAATGAGCATTATACCTTCCTGACTTATCTAACTCACCAGGCATTTCATTTTCTATCAATTCTATTTCATCTCGAACTTCTTTTGCCTTTTCTTTTGAAAAAATATTTATTGGAGAAACAAATCCTTCATCTTCATATTGTTTAAGTTGATTTGGTGAAAGATAAGACATATTATTTTAAAAACTTTATATGAGTGCAACAATTTCTTCAATAAATTACTGTCCAGTTAAATCTGTTTCATTTCAGACGATTGAAAATTGTGAAATTAAAAAAAATATTGGAATTATTGGAGACAGAGTTTTTGCATTTGCTAAAGACCTAGATTTAGAACAGGTAAAACTATTTGAAAAAAGCCCAGAAGAAAGAAAAGGTAAATGGAATAAAGTTTTAACTCTTAAAAATTCACCAGTTTTGAATAAATATAATTTTGTATTGAAAGATAAAAAACTAACATTTACTTTAAAAGATCATGAGATTTTAACTATAAATATAAACGAGTTAAGTGAGCGAGAAGCACTTTCAACCAAGATTATAGAATTAGAAAACTCTTTAAAACAACCAATAGTTTTAATGAAAAATAATAAATCTCCATTTTTTGATACATCAATTTCAAACAAAGTAGATTTTGTTAATTCAGTTTCACTTTTAAATATTCAAAGCATCAATGATTTTCAAAAAAAAATTGAAAAGGAAATCGAGCCATCAATATTTAGAGGAAATATATGTGTTGATGGAATAGAGCCTTGGAAAGAACGTGAATGGATTGGCAAAATAATCAAAATTAATAATGTTTTTTTTAAAGTAGAAAAAAATATTCCAAGATGTGTTGCAATTAATTTAAAACCCCAAACTGATGATAATTCTTTTAATTTACTTCAGTCATTAAAAAAAACGTACAATCATTTTGAAATGGGAATTTATTTAACTGCTTTAGATGATGGTAACATAAGTATTGGAAACACAATAGATATATGAGTCAAGATTCAATTATAAGTTGATCTTAATCTTTCTCTTTATTTGCAAGGAAACTGAATTCTTGTTAACTTATTTGAATAATTAAACAAAGAGGAGAGATAATGAATAAATTAATTAAATCGATTTCAGTTTTTCTTGTAATTCTTTTTAGTATTTCCTCAGTTAATGCAGCAACATTAACTGATAGATTAAAAGATGGACACAAGCTAAGACTAGGTTTTGGAACTGCAGTGCCATGGGCTTATGCTGGTGATAATGGTGAAGCATTAGGCTTTGTTAACATGATTGCTTTAACAGTTCTTGAAGAAATGGGAATTACTGAGCATGAAACTAAAGTATTTGAATGGTCAGGATTAATTCCAGGAATTAATGCTAATAGATCAGATATGATCACTGGGGGTATGTATATTTTAAAAAGTAGATGTGCCAATATCAATTTCTCAGACCCAATTGGTCTTTTTGGTGATGCAATGTTAGTGCCTAAGGGAAATCCAAAAGGTATCAATAATTATGAGGATGTTATTCGAACTGGTGCAAAACTTGTAACAGGTGCTGGTTTCAACACAGTTGAAGCTGCTAAGAAATATGGTGTTCCTGATAGTCAAATGATGTTAGTTGAAGGTGAAGTTGGAATTCTAGCTGCTATGAAAGCTGGAAGAGCTGATGTTGCTGTTCAAACTTTCTTTGGTGCAAAAGAACATGAAGAAAAAACAGGTGGTGCATTTGAAGTAACTGATCCTAAATTAATGCCTAAAGAAACTCTAAACGTTGTTGGTATTGGTTTTAGAAAAACTGACACAGAGTTTAGAGATAACTTTAATGCTGCATTAGCAAAAGTTTTAGCAAACCCAGGAAAAATGTTGGAAAGAGCTGGTAAGTATGGCTATGATAAAGCTCAATTACCTCCTGCTGACATGACTACAGAGTGGGCTTGTTCAACTAAATAAAAATATTAAATTTTGAATTAATCAGGCGATAATAAATAGTCGCCTGATTTTTTTTTAACCATAAAGGTTTTTTGAGTGAGCTATTTTGCATTTTTATCAGAACATGGTCCAACCATGCTACTTGGAACGGTCACTACAATTAAAGTGTTAGTATGTTCAACTATTTTGTATGTCATTATTTCATTAATTTTTGGATTGATGCGTTTATCAAAAAACCCAATTATTCAGGGAACGGCTACAGTTTATATAGAATTTTTTAGAGGAACTTCTTTATTAGTCCAATTATTTTGGTTTTATTATGTGCTACCTTTTTTTGGCTTAACACTTGAGGCATTTACGGCTGGAGTGGTTGCGATAGGAATGAATTTTGGGGCTTATGGAGCAGAAATAGTAAGAGGCGGTGTTTTAGCAGTTCCAAAGGGACAATGGGAAGGAGCTTTTGCTCTTAACTTTACACCTGCTAAAAGGATGAGAAAAATAATCATCCCTCAAATATTTCCAATAATATTGCCACCAGCTGCAAACTTAACAGTAGAACTTTTAAAAGCTACAGCGCTTGTTGCTCTTGTAACTGTTGTAGATTTAACATTTGAAGCAAAACAAATTAATGCAATCACTTGGCTTTCAGCCCAATGTTTTGGAACTGCACTTTTAATTTATTATATTATTTCAAGATTTTTTCTTGTTCCATTCTTAAGATGGTTAGAGGTTATCGCTGCAAGAAAAGTCGGAAAGGATAGAATTTAAATGAACGCTGAGTGGAGATGGGATTTTGCAATTGAGATATTACCACAAATGTTGTTAGCAACTTTAAACACAATATTAGCTGCCGGTATCGGTTATGCTATTGCTGCAGTAGTCGGATTATTGTTTTTATTAGGTCAAAGAACTCCAATTAAAGTAGTCAATATGATTAATAGAGAGATTGTTGAATTTATCAGATCCACACCTCTACTAATCCAATTATTCTTTGTTTATTTTGTTCTACCTCAATTTGGAATTACACTGTCAGCTTGGGTTTGTGGAATGATTACAATTGGTCTTCATTTTGGAACTTATTTATCAGAAGTTTATAGAGGAGCTTTAGAAGGTGTGCCTAAAACACAATGGGAAGCTTGTAGAGCTTTAAATTTTTCAACATTTTATACTTATAGAAAAATAGTTTTGCCCCAAGCTTTTCCAATAGCAATACCAGGCATGGGAAATTACTTAGTTGGTATCTTTAAAGATACTCCATTACTATCAACTATTGGTGTAGCAGAGTTATTTCATGCAGCAACTGCTGTTGGGGGATATCACTACCGTTATTTAGAACCATATACTATAGTAGGTTTGATATTTTTAACATTATCAATCCCTGCAGCAATGTGGATTAGAAAAATTGAAAAAAATGTTAATTTAGCACAAGGAAAAATAAAAAAAGAACAGCTTTAGTATGGAAAAAAACTCATCAGATATCATAGTTAATTTTTCAGATGTAACAAAACAATATGGAGATTTAGTTGTTTTAGATAAATTAAATCTAGAAATTAAAAAAAATGAAATGGTATCTATAATTGGACCATCTGGATCAGGGAAAACGACAGTTTTAAGAGTATTGATGACTTTAGAAAAAATAAACCAAGGTGTAATCCATTTAGATGGTGAACCTCTAACTCATATGGACTCGGATGGTAAATTAGTTGAGGCTAGTGAAAAATATTTAAGGGAAAGAAGATCAAAAATTGGAATGGTATTTCAACAATTTAATCTATTTCCTCATATGACAGCTTTGCAAAACTGTATAGAGGCACCTATCGAAGTTTTGGGCATGAAAAAAGATGAAGCAGAACAAAGAGCCCTAGATTTATTAGAATTAGTTGGTTTAACAGATAAAAAGGATCAGCATCCAAGTAGACTTTCTGGAGGGCAACAGCAGCGTGTTGCTATTGCTCGTGCTCTTGCAATGAGACCAAAAGTTATGCTACTTGATGAAATTACATCTGCATTAGACCCAGAGGTAGTAGGTGAAGTATTGAATGTCATTAGATCCTTAAATAAGGAACATAATTTAACAATGATAATGGTTACTCACCAGATGGGTTTTGCTAGAGAGATATCAGATAGAGTTTGTTTTTTTAATGAAGGTAAAATTTTTGAACAAGGTCCACCAGAAAAATTATTTGATGATCCACAAAATGAGAGAACTAAACAATTTTTACACGCAGTACTTGACGCTAACTAATTAGTTATTTTTTATCAATCATCCGCATGAACTTTTTCATTTTTTTCATGCTTTTCTTGTGCAGCAATCGTATATTTTGCAACAGGTCTTGCCATTAATCTTTTTAATCCAATTGGTTCTGCGGTATCTAAACAGTAACCATAAATATCTTCTCTAATTCTTGCCAATGCTTTATCAATTTCAGAAATTAATTTAATTTGTCTATTGATAGCTTTCATTTCAACATTTTTATCTGTGTAAGAGCTTGCTTGATCCACAACATCTGCAGAAATACTATTATCATCCATACTACCATGATAAAGAGCTTCGTTATTCGCTTTTACCAAATCTTTTTTCCACTCTGTAAGTTTGATCCTAAAGAACACTTTATGTTTTTCACACATATATTTTTCAGTATCTTTGGGTATATAAGTTTTAGAAATTTTTATTGGTACTTTTTTAGCAATAACCTTTGGTTTGCTTACAGCTTTAGCTTTAGGTTTTGTAACTTTAACTTTTGATTTTGAAACTTTTTTTTTAACTTTAGTAGTCTTTGGCATAGTATAAAATTGAATTTTCGCAGTATATTCAGCAAATTAGGGGTGTCAAGCAAGCTGAATTGATATAAATATTTATAAATGACCAATAATACTAGAAATATAAATAATTTTTTTTATATTTTTGTTTTAGCTCATCTTATATTTTGGACTTTAGTTCCATCCCTAACTAATCAAAATTTACCACTAGATACTATTGAAGCGCTAGCATGGGGAAGTAATCTTGAATGGGGTTTTAACAAACATCCTCCAATGAGTGCTTTTTTTCCAGAAGTTTTTTTTCAAATTTTTGGCTCACAAGACTGGGCTTACTATTTTCTTAGTCAAATTTTTGTTATTATTTCTTTTTATTATGTGTTTAAATTTTCTAAAGAATTTTTTAATAGCAATTTACTGGGTCTAATTTCAGTTTTACTAATTGAAGCTATTTATTTTTATAATTTTACTACCCCAGAATTTAATGTAAATATTTGCCAATTACCATTTTGGTCATTAACTGTTTATTTTTCATGGAAAATTTACAACAGTAAACAAGTAAAATTTACTGATTGTTTTTTGGTTGGTTTATTTGCAGCTTTTGGATTTCTATCAAAGTATTTATTTGTTTATCTCTTAGCTTCAATTGATCTCTTATTTATCTATTTAATTTTTATAAAGAAAGATAGAAAATTTGATTTTAAATATTTAATAACCTTAGAAGTATTTTTAATTGCCCTGGTACCTCATTTGATTTGGCTTAATAATAACGAGTTTATTACCATAACTTATGGGCTTGCCAGAACTGGATTAGAACAATCTAGTTTAATTGATCATATTAAATTTCCACTTATTTTTTTGATAAAACAGATTGGATTATTAATTCCATTCTTAATTTTAGTTTGGCTATTAATAAAAAAAATTAAATTCAAATTTAATTTTAAAGATAAAAAATTACTTTTTTTATTAGCAATTAATATTTTACCAATCATTTTAATGTTTTTAACTTCAGTTGTTACTGGTTCTAAAATTAGAACTATGTGGATGACGCCATTTTATTTATTTTTCGGCACTTTATTTATTCATTTGCTTAAATCAGAAATAAACATCAAAAAACTTAAAAAATTTGCTTTTGGTTTTTTATTTTTATTTTTATTAAGCCCTTTACTTTATGCTTACATGTCTCTTTCAAAAGATAACAAAAGAACTGATTATTTTGGAAAACAAATTGCAGATCTTATTGATAGAAGATGGGCTGAGAATTTTTCAAATCAAATCATGTATGTTGTAGGTGATGAATGGCATGCGGGTAATTTGTCTTATCATTTAAGTGATAGGCCTAAATGGTTCCTTAGTATTGATGGAAAAGTAGACAAATTAGACCCTTCTGGTGGTTTAATTTATGTTGGTAATCCTGAAATATTAAAAGATTTATGTCCTGGAGAATTTGGTAAAATTGCTAAGCAGGGTATTTGTATGATTGGATTAAGAAAATAAATGAAAATTATATTATTAATTCCAATTTATAATGACAGGGAGTCTTTAAAAAAATTAATTGAAAATATAAATTTTGAAGTAAAAGATTTGAATTCTGAAATTTCAGTTGTTGTTATAAATGACGCTTCATCTCAACAAATAGTAGATACTTATCAAAATTTAGAAAATATTAATTCTTTTGAAATTATTAATATGAAAGAAAATAGGGGTCACACAAGATGTATCGCTTCAGGATTAAAATATATTTTTGAGAAAAAAGAATTTGATTTTGTGATTCCAATGGATGGAGACGGAGAAGATAGACCTGAAGAAATTAAGAATTTTATTCATCAAGCAGAACAATCTGATGATAAAACTATAGTTGGAGAACGAACTAAAAGATCTGAAAGCTTATTTTTTAAAATTTGTTATCAATTACATAAACTTTTAACCTTAGGTTTTACTGGTCATTCAATTAAGTTTGGTAATTTTACCTGTTTATCAAAATCAACTATTAAAAAAATGTTAAATGAAAAAGCTACCTGGAATAGTTTTTCTGGCTCATTAAAAAAAGTAGAAAAAGATTTGTTATCTATACCTTCTATAAGGGGTACTAGATATTTTGGCCCATCTAAAATGAGTTTTTTTAATTTATTAAAACACTCCCTTTCAATTATAAGTGTATTTCGAAAAACAGTTTTAATTCGCTCGGCTTTATTTATAGTTTTTTATATTTTACTGATGCAAAGTAATGCATCTATTATTACTTCAATACCTTTGATTTTATTATTGATAATGATTTATTCCATGTCTACTTTATCTTTAAGAGAAAATATGGATGAGTTTGATAAATCTTTAGAAAATATTAATGATATTGAAAAAATAAAGTAATGAAAAATTTAAATAGCTCTAATTGTTGGTAGAGAATAAAAGTCAGCCGTATCTATCTTAGAAGAATACTCTCTTTTCATGTTCCATCTCTTTTGAACACCAGCACTTGCAACACTTAAAGTAGATCTTCCGTATCGATGATTAGTATTATCAATAGATCTCATTAAACTGCTTATTTTCTCATCTTTTTCAGATAAAAATAGATTAGTTTTATCATTAGCATTTGAGAGCCCTGTGAGCATTACGCCTGCTTTTTGATATTGATAACCATTTTTAAATATACTCTCTAATATTATAACCGCAGTTTTAACTACCTCGATACTATTGTTTGTTGCAATTGGAAAATCAATGGTCTTTGCATTTGAATAATATCCGTAGTTTCTTTGAAATGGACTAGTTCTAACAAATACAGTGATTGCTTTTGCGACTAACGACTCTGATCTAATTTTTTCAGATGCATTCAAACAATAATTTGCAATTGCTTCTTTTAATTCTTGAAATCTTTCCACTCTTTTACCAAATGATCTTGAAACAACACAGCTTTTTCTTTTTGTTGTAGTTGTTTCTAAATTAATACAGGGAATTCCTTTAAGCTCCATTGCGGTTCTTGAACCCAAAACATTAGAGGATTTTTTAATCCAACTGTTAGATTTATTCTTAAGTTGCTTAGCGTTATAAACTCCATTTTTATTATAAAATTTTGTTAACTGCTTACCTACACCCCATACATCATTAATTTCAACTTTTTCAAGTACAGGATCTAAGTTATCAATTCCAATTAAACTAGTAACCCCTGATTGCTTTTTCTTTGCTATATGGTTTGCAATTTTACTTAGAGTTTTTGTTTTAGCAATTCCAATACTAGTTGGAATACCAGTCCATTTTAAAACTGTTTCTCTAATTTCTTTTCCAACTTTTTCTACATCTTGATCTGGAAAGTTTGATAAATCTAGAAATGCTTCATCAATAGAGTAAATTTCCATATCTGAATTAAACCTTTTAAGAGTTCTCATTACTCTTCTAGATAAATCTCCATATAAAGAATAATTAGATGAAAAAACTTCAACTTTATTTTTAATAATAATATTTTTTGCTTTAAAATAAGGTTCACCCATTTTAATTCCTAAAGCTTTTGCTTCAGTAGATCTTGAGATGATACAGCCATCATTATTAGATAAGACTACAACAGGTTTTCTTCTTATCTTAGGATTAAATAACCTTTCACACGAAACGTAAAAAGAATTACAATCAACTAGTGCTATTTTTCTAGTACGTAGAATGGATGACATAAGTTACAACTCCCCAAATAAAAATATCTTGTTCTTCATTGATTAAAATTCTGTCAGTAAATTCTTTAGATCCTGAGGTTAGAAATTTTTTATCTTTTTCTTGAACTAAAGATTTAACGACCAGCTCATCATGAACGTTTGCAATCACTGTTGAAAAGTTTCTTGGTTTTAAACTTTTATCGACAACCAATAAGTCTCCATCATTAATTCCAACATCTACCATTGATTTACCTTGCACCCTGATGATGAAGGTAGCTGGAACATTTCTTATTAAATGTATATTCAAATCAATATCTTCTTCGATATAATCTGTTGCAGGTGATGGAAAACCAGCACCAGCTTTATGTAGATAATAAGGGATTGTAAGTTTCATGTTCTTGTTTTGTTCTTATTTATAGACTAGTTATACAATACACGCAAGAGGTTGTATTTTGAGTCTGTAACTGAATCAAAAGTGAATCAAAAGGTGAACATTGAAACTACATTTTGTGTACTTGTGGATAACTTTGACCAGAGATAGTTTTAATTAAATATTAAATAGATAAAAAAGATAAATGAAAACATTAACATGTCATTGTGGTGCAGTTGAAATCCAAGTTAATTTTAAAGAAGAAATAGATAAATTGATGAGATGCAATTGCTCAATGTGCAAAAGAAAAGGGACCATGGTTGCAACAATTGATAAAAAAGATTTAAAAATTGTTAAGGGAGAAAATAAAATAAAATTTTATCAGTTCAATACAAAAGTAGCTAAACATCATTTTTGTTCAGAGTGTGGAGTTCAAACACACAATTTAAGAAGAAGCGATCCAAATACTTATGGTATTAATATAGGATGCATGGACGAGATAGATGTAAATGAATTATTTAGACTAAAAACCTTTATAAGCGATGGTCAAAACCATATAAAAGATAGGAAATAAATGAAAAAATTAATTTGTCATTGTGAGAGTGTTGAGCTTGAAGTTAAAGAGACAGAAGGAGCATTTAGTAAATTTTTAAGATGTAATTGTTCACTTTGTAAGAAGAAGGGATATATTATGACCTTTGCTCCAATTATAGATGTAAAAATTATAAAAGGTGAAGATAAACTTAAACTTTATCAATATCACACCAAAGTAGCAGAGCATTATTTTTGTTCAGAGTGTGGAATTTATACACATCATAAAATGAGAAGCAAACCTGATACATATGGATTAAATGTTGGATGCATTGATGATATTGATCAGTTTAAATTAGATAATGTTGGTTTAAATGATGGCCATAATCATCCAATGGATCAAAAAAATTAGTAAGCTCAATGCAAGTTATTGATAAATGTTTTGATAAAGTAAAAAAAGATTGTTTTAAATTTATTAAATTACAAGAAACATCAACAGAAAAATTTAGCGATAAAGAAGAGATGATAAAGTCATTTTTAATTCCTGTATGTTTTTCAATTGCAAAAAAAGCTAATAATAAAAAACCTTACCTCGTTGGCTTAGCTGGAGGACAGGGAACAGGTAAAACGACTATTAGTTCAATAATTAAAATTATATTAGAAAAATATTTTAAACTTAAAGTTTTTAAAATTTCAATTGATGATTTTTATAAAACTAGAAAAGAAAGATTGAATTTATCAAAAAAGATTCACCCTATGCTTATGACAAGAGGGGTGCCAGGAACACACGATGTTCAAATGATGTTAAATTTTTTCAAGAAAGCAAAGAGTAAAAATTTTAAGAAGATTGAACTTCCAAAGTTTAACAAAGCAATTGATGACAGAGCACCCAAAAAAAATTATTACAAAATTAAAGAAAAGCCTGATGTAATAATATTTGAAGGGTGGTGTGTTGGAGCTAAATCAGAATTGAATAAAACGCTTGAAAAATCAATTAATTCATTAGAAAAAACTTATGATCAAAAATTTACATGGAGAAAATATGTAAATCAGCAATTAAAAACCAATTATAAAAAACTATATTCTCAATTGAATTGTATGATTTACTTAAAAGCAAAAAACTTTGGTTTGCTTCAAAAATGGAGATTAAAACAAGAGCATAAACTTTGGCTTAAAAAAAAAAGAGTATCTAGCAATAAAATTATGAGCAAAGGTGATGTGATAAATTTTATGCAGACTTATCAAAGAATTACAGAAAATATGTTCAAAAAAATGCCTAAATATGCTTCTATAGTTTTAAATTTAAATAGTAACCATCAGATTAAATCTGCAGTATATAAGAATAAATGAAAAAAATATTAACACTAATCAGTCTAACATTATTTTATTTTAGTAATGTATCTGCTGTAACTTTATATGATGCTTTAAATCAAACATATCAAAATAATATTCAGCTAAATGCAGAAAGAGAAAATATTAAAGCATCAGAAGAAGATATTAATATTTCAAAAGCAGACTATAAACCAACATTAACTTTAAGTGGCTCAAAGAGCGTAGAAAATACAAATAAACTTACAAATCAAAGTGGAGGAGATGCCTCTAGTAATGACGCTGATCCATTGACTACTTCTATAAAATTAGAACAAACAATTCTTGATTACGGAAGAGATTTATCTTTAGAGAAAAGTTTAATTGGACTAGATTTAGCTAAAGCAAAGCTGATTAAAAAAGAACAAGATATTCTACATAGTGCAATCGAAGTTTTTACTAATTTAATACTTGCTAGAGAAAAACTAACAATTAATAGAAAAAATTTAAATCTATTAAATAGACAACTTGAAAATGATAAAATTAGATTAGATAGAGGTCAAATTACAATTACTGATTTAGCCCAAACAGAATCTTCACTTGCAGGTGCTCAAGCTCAATTTACTCAAGCAAAAAGTGATTTAATAATTAGTAAATTGAATTATGAAAATATTATTGGGAAAATAGATAATCCAAAATCTCTTAGAAAAAACTCAAATTCAATTGTAAGTATTCCAAAAAGTTTAGATGAGGCAATCAATTTATCTAAACAAAATAACCCAGATATTAAAATTGCAAATTTTGATGTCATTCAATCAGAAAAAGATTTGGCAATAGCAGAGTCAGATTTAAAACCGACAGCTTCATTATCTTTAGAAAAATCTTATGCTGATGACTTGAGTTCAACTATTGATAGAAAAGATAAAGATATATTGAAAGCCACAGTTAGTTGGCCGTTTTATTCAGGAGGTAAAAAAAAATCAACTATCAATAAAAATTCAAATTTAACAGCTAGAAAAAGATTATTATTAGATGATGTGAATAGAACAAATGAAACCAATGTAGCTAGCGCATGGTCAAGTTTAGAGTCTTCAAAAAGTTTTTTAAATTCTGTTAAAGTTCAAGTAAGAGCGGCTCAAATCGCTAACGAGGGAATTGCTGCTGAATATGAAAGGGGGTCCAGAACAACCCTTGATGTTATTCAATCAAACGGTTTATTGCTTTCTGCTCAAATTTCTTTAGCTGATTCTGAGAGAAATTACCTTATGGCCCAGTATAATTTGTTAAAAACAGTTGGGCTTTTGAACAGCCAATATTTAAAACTTAAGTAATTATTTGACTTTTTTGAGTAAAAAAATAAATATATTGCCAATAAGAACAAAATGTGTACATTTAAAATATGATTCGAGAGTTAAAAATATTAATAAAAAAGGCAAAAAATGACTAAAAACAACTTAAAAGTAGTTAAAACTACAAAAGCTCAGCAAGCAGAAGGCAATGAAAAAAATAAAGCACTAGATGCTGCAATAGCTCAAATTACAGATAATTTTGGAAAAGGTTCAGTGATGAAACTTGGTCAAAGAAAAGCAATGGATGTTGAGTCAGTATCAACTGGTTCTTTAAGCTTAGACATAGCGCTTGGAATAGGTGGTTTACCAAAAGGAAGAGTTGTTGAAGTTTATGGGCCTGAATCTTCAGGTAAAACAACATTAGCATTACAAGTTGTTGCTGAAGCACAAAAAGCTGGAGGAATTTGTGCATTTGTTGATGCAGAGCACGCGTTAGACCCAGTTTATGCAAAAAAACTTGGTGTAGATACTGAAGAATTATTAATTTCACAACCAGATACAGGTGAACAAGCTTTAGAAATAGCAGATACTCTTGTTAAATCTGGATCAATCTCTGTAATTGTTGTTGATTCAGTAGCAGCATTAACTCCTCGAGCAGAAATTGAAGGAGAAATGGGAGATCATCATGTTGGTCTTCAATCAAGATTAATGAGTCAGGCTTTGAGAAAATTAACAGGTTCAATTTCTAGTACTAATACTATGATGATTTTTATTAACCAAATTAGAATGAAAATTGGAGTAATGTTTGGAAGTCCAGAGACTACTTCAGGTGGAAATGCCCTTAAATTTTATTCATCTGTGAGAATGGATATTAGAAGAATTGGAGCAATTAAAAATGGTGATGAAATTATTGGTAACTCAACTAGAGTTAAAGTAGTTAAAAATAAAGTTGCACCACCATTTAAAGTAGTAGAGTTCGATCTTATGTATGGAAAAGGAATTAGTAAAGTTGGTGAACTTGTTGACCTTGGAGCAAAAGCTGGAGTAGTTGAAAAATCTGGTGCTTGGTATGCATATAAAGGTGAAAAAATTGGACAAGGTCGTGAAAATGCTAAGATTTATTTAGAAGAAAATCCTAATATTGCAGCTGAAATAGAAATGTCGATAAGAGAAAAAGCTGGAGTAATAGCAAAAAAAATTGAAGGAAATCCTCTTGACCCAGAAAAAGCTGCTAAAGATCAAATTGAAGATCCAGAAGTAGCAATTAAAGAGGAAGCAACACCTCCTAAAAAGAATTAATTAATAGGTCATCTTTAATTATTAAAAGGCGCTTAATTTAAGCGCCTTTTTCCCCTTACTGTTATCTAGACATAAAATAAAAAAGCTGTATTTTAAAAATATGGCAGATAAATCATTAAACGATATAAGAAATATATTCTTAAAATATTTTGAAAAGAATGGTCATAAGATCGTGGAGTCTAGTAATTTAGTTCCAAATAACGATCCTACTTTAATGTTTGCTAATTCTGGAATGGTTCAGTTCAAAAATGTATTCACAGGACTTGAGAAAAGAGATTATCAAAGAGCTACTACTTCACAAAAATGTGTAAGAGCCGGTGGAAAGCATAACGATTTAGAAAATGTTGGCTACACACCTCGCCACCACACATTTTTTGAAATGTTAGGAAATTTTTCATTTGGAGATTATTTTAAAGAGCAAGCAATTCACTATGCATGGGATTTGATCACTAAAGATTTTGGTATAGATAAAGATCGTCTTTATGTAACAGTTTATCATGAAGATGATGAAGCTTTCAATTTTTGGAAGAAAATAGCTGGTTTTAGCGATGATAAGATAATTAGAATAGCAACATCTGATAACTTTTGGTCAATGGGTGAAACAGGTCCATGTGGCCCATGTTCGGAGATTTTTTATGATCATGGTGATCATTTAGCGGGAGGTTTACCAGGAACTAAATATGAAGATGGAAACCGATTTATAGAAATATGGAATTTAGTATTTATGCAATACGAGCAAATCTCAAAAGATAAGAGAATAGATCTTCCAAAACCATCTGTTGATACTGGAATGGGATTAGAAAGAATTGCAGCTTTACTACAAGGTACACATGATAATTATGAAACAGATCATTTTAAAACGATTATAGGCTCTGCTTCTGAAATTATAAAAGTAAAACATGATCAGTCAAATCAATCTAGCTTTAGAGTTATTGCAGATCATTTAAGAGCTAGCGCTTTTTTAATTGCAGAGGGTGTACTGCCCTCTAATGAAGGGAGAGGTTATGTTCTAAGAAGAATTATGAGAAGAGGAATGAGACATTCTCATTTGCTTGGATCTAAGGACCCAGTATTTTATAACTTATTTGAAACACTTAGAGATGAAATGTCAGCCAATTATCCAGAATTAGTGAGAGCAGAGTCATTAATTAAAGAAACTTTAAAAATGGAAGAGGAAAAATTTTTAGTTTTGCTAGATAGAGGTATTAAGATTTTAAATGAAGAAATTACAAAAATTAATAAAATTTTGCCTGGAGATATAGCCTTTAAACTTTATGAAACATATGGATTTCCAATAGATTTAACAGAGGACATACTAAAATCTAAATCATTAAAATTTGATAAAGAAAGATTTGGTATTTTAATGAGAGAGAGTGTTGAACTTGCTAAAAAAAATTGGAAAGGTTCTGGTGATAGTGCTATTGAAAAAATCTGGTATAGTATAAAAGATAAAAGTGGATCAACAGAATTTTTAGGTTATGAAAATAATCAATCACAAGGTGTTGTAAAATGTTTGTTGAAAAGTCATAAAGAAGTATCAATTTTAGTTGAAGGTGATGAAGCGATAATTGTTGTTAACCAAACTCCATTTTATGGAGAATCTGGCGGTCAAATTGGCGATACAGGTGAAATTGTTGCAGATAATTTTAAATTTGAGGTAAATGATACTCAAAAGAAATTAGGTGACTTGATTGTTCATTACGGAAGAGTAACAGAAGGTTCAATCAAATTAGATGATGTAGTTTCATTAAAAATAAATACTCAAAGAAGAAAAAATATGCGTGCATACCACTCTGCAACTCATTTACTGCATGAATCATTAAGAAGAGTTTTGGGTACTCATGTAACTCAAAAAGGCTCTTTGGTTGAACCTAATAGATTAAGATTTGATTTTAGTCACATGAAACCTATTTTAAATGAGGAAATTGATAAAATTGAAAATTATGTAAATACAATGGTTTCAAAAAAAACAGATGTTAAAACACGATTAATGACACCTGATGAAGCTGTTGAAAACGGAGCTTTAGCACTTTTCGGAGAGAAATATGGTGAAGAAGTTAGGGTTCTATCGATGGGTGATGATGAGGGAAAATACTTTTCAACTGAATTATGTGGGGGAACTCATGTTAAAAATACAGGAGATATTGGTAATTTTAAGATTATTAGCCAATCTTCAATTGCAGCAGGTGTTAGAAGAATTGAGGCTTTAAGAGATAAACAATTAGAGGATTATCTTAAAAATAAAGAAAAATTATCCAGTATTTCATTAGAAAAAAATGACGAAATAATAAACAGTTTGAGCCAGCAAATAACAGAATTCGGCGGAAAACCATCTTTAGATGAAACTGACCAGAAAATTTTAATTAAAAATCTAACAAAACAATTAGAAACAATATCTGTTAATTCAATTATAGAAGATAAGTCAAAAAATATAATTAAAGATGAAGAAATTAATGGAATAAAATTAAGACTTCAAAAAGTAGAAGGCCTTCCTCCAAAAGAACTAAGAAAACTTGTAGACAAAGGTAAAAAAGAATTAAGTGAAGGTATCGTAATAGTATTTACAAGTAAGGATGATAAGGTTGGAATTGCTGTAGGGGTAACTGAAAAGCTAATTGATAAATTTGATGCAGTTCAATTTGTTAAAGTTGGTTCAGAAATTATTGGTGGAAAAGGTGGTGGTGGAAGAAAAGATTTTGCTCAAGCTGGAGGACAAGATCAATCTAAAATAGAAGAAGCTTTTGAAAAGCTTAAAACTTTAATTTAATTTATTTTTAAGATTACCATCAATTTCATCTAAGAACTGATTGGTAGTTAAATATTTACTTGACGGCCCAACAAGGATTGCTAAATCTTTTGTCATCGCTCCATTTTCTACACATTCAATACAAACGGTTTCAATTGTTTGTGCAAACTTGATTAAATCATCATTATTATCTAATTTTCCTCTGTGAGCTAGTCCTCTAGTCCAAGCAAATATAGATGCGATAGGGTTTGTTGAAGTTTCTTTACCTTGCTGATGCATTCTGTAGTGTCTAGTTACAGTCCCATGGGCTGCTTCTGCTTCCATTATTTTTCCGTCTGGTGTTAAAAGTGTGCTCGTCATTAGTCCTAAAGAACCATAACCTTGAGCCATTGTATCAGACTGAACATCTCCATCATAATTTTTACATGCCCAAATATATTTACCACTCCATTTCATTGCACATGCAACCATGTCATCAATTAATCGGTGCTCATATGTTAAATTATTTTTTTCAAAATCTTCTTTATATTCTTTTTCAAAAATCTCTTGGAATATATCTTTAAATCTACCATCATATTTTTTTAGAATTGTATTTTTAGTAGACATATAAACAGGCCACTTTTTAATTAATCCATAACTAAAACAAGATCTTGCAAAATCCTCGATTGATTTATCTAAATTGTACATTGATAGTGCTACACCAGGACCTGTAAAATTAAATACCTCATGTTTTATTTCATCTTTTCCATCTTCAGATGTCCACTTAACTTCTAATTTACCTTTGCCAGGTACTTTGAAATCAGTTGCTCTATATTGATCACCAAAAGCATGTCTTCCAATTACGACTGGATCTGTCCATGAAGGAACTAATTTTGGAATATTTTTACAAATGATTGGTTCTCTAAATACGGTACCTCCAATAATATTTCTTATGGTTCCGTTAGGAGATCGCCACATTTTTTTTAATTCAAATTCTTTAACTCTTTCTTCGTCAGGGGTAATTGTTGCACATTTAATTCCTACCCCAATTTTTCTTATAGCATTAGCAGAGTCGATAGTAATTTGATCATCTGTATTATCACGACTTTTCATTCCAAGATCATAGTATTCAATGCCTAAATCAACATACGGGAGAATTAGTTTGCTTTTTATAAACTCCCAAATAATACGGGTCATTTCATCGCCATCTAACTCTACAATGGGGTTATTTACCTTGATTTTACTCATTAAAATAAATTTATCTTATTAATTGAATTTGATTGGTTTATATACATATTAATCAAAAATTAGCAAATAGGAAGAATATGTTCAGCAAGATATTTCCACCAATACATACAGAAGGATATAAATTTTTAGTAATTGCAGTTTTTATTACAATTGTACTGATGGTCTTTAGTAGTTTTTTAGGAACTATAGGATTGCTTTTAACTGTATGGGTTTATTATTTTTTTAGAGACCCAGAAAGAGTTATAATTGAAGATGATAATTATTTGGTAAGTCCAGCAGATGGTGAAGTTATTAAAGTTGAAGAAGTAGATGGACCCAAAGAAGTTGGTTTGGAAAATAAAAAATTCAAAAAAATAAGCATTTTTATGAATGTATTTGATTGTCATGTTAATAGAACACCATGTGCAGGAACAGTTGAAGATATTTTGTACAAACCAGGAAAATTTTTAAACGCATCATTTGATAAAGCAAGTGAGGATAATGAAAGAAATTATTATAAAATAAAAGACACAAGTGGAAATAATATAATAGTTGTTCAAATAGCTGGTTTGATCGCAAGAAGAATAGTATGTGAAACAAATAACGGTCAAACACTTAGTCAAGGTGAAAGAATAGGTATGATTAGATTTGGAAGTCGTGCAGATGTATATTATGAAAATTATGAACCACTTGTTAAAGTTGGTCAAAAAGCGATTTCAGGTGAAACATTACTGGCTAAAAAATAATTATGGAGCAACCAAAAAATAACCTGAAAGTAATTTCAGAAAAGAAAAATGTAAGAATGATTTTGCCTAACATGCTAACACTAATAGGTGTTTGCATAGGACTAACTTCCATAAGATTTTCTTTTAACGGACAGTTTGATTTAGCTATAATAGCTATAATTATTGCAGCTGTAATTGATGGTCTAGACGGTAGGATTGCTAGATTAATTAAAGGAACATCAAAAGTTGGAAAAGAACTAGACTCTTTAACTGATATGATAAGTTTTGGAGTTGCCCCCGCATTTATAATGTATTTTTGGACATTAAGTTCTCTAGGTAGATTTGGTTGGTTGATATGTTTAATTTATGTAATTTGTGTAGCATTAAGATTAGCAAGATTTAATATAAATTCTAATCAAGAGCCTTCGTGGAGAGATAATTTTTTTGAAGGAGTTCCTTCTCCAGCGGGAGGTATTTTAGTTTTAACACCTTTAGTAATAAGCATGACTAATTTTGATTATATAAAACTTGATAATAATATTATTGCACCAATATTTTTTATTACTACTTCACTGTTACTAATTAGTAAATTTCCCACATACTCATTTAAAAAAATTGTTATACAAAGAAAAACAACAATTTTTTTACTATTTGGTATAGTTTTATTTTTTGGACTACTTTTAATTTACCCATTTGTTGCAATATCAATGAGCGCAATTGCATATCTATTTATGCTTCCAATAAGTTATTTTCATTACAATAAATTGAAAAAAAATAATGAAGATAAAGAAAATGTTGAAGACGATGAGTTTGAAGACATTTTATAATGAAAGAAAATGTTATTATATCTTTGGCAGATGCAAATTACTTTGAATTATTGAACGAATTAGTAGATTCAATTAAAAGATTTAAAGAGAGTAAAAATACTGCAATTTGCATAATGGATGCGGGGTTAACTGATGAGCAAAAGTCAGTATTATCAACTAAAGTCGATGAAATTAAACCAGCTGACTGGGATATTGAAGTTCCTAATTTTAAAATTAAGGGGAGAGAGTGGTTAAAGAGTCAGGTATCGAGAGCTTTTTTACCAAAATATTTTCCTAATTATAAAAAATATTTATGGATTGATGCAGATGCATGGGTCAATTCATGGGATGCTATTGAATTATATTTTAAAGGTTGTGAAAAAGAAAAATTATCAATAGCAACATCAGCAGATAGAGCTTATGGAAGAGTTTTAAGAGCGGAATGGTTTATTGGAAGTTTTGCAAGAATTAAATCTCAAAATTACAAACATGCAAAATCTTCAGGATTTTCAGAAAAAATTGCAAGACAGGTTGCTCTTAAACCACATTTAAATATAGGTGTGTTTGCTTTAGAAGCCAATGCTCCTCACTGGGAGATTTGGCAAAAAAATTTAAAAGTTGCTTTAAAAGCAGGCAAAATTTGGGGCTCAGAACAAATTGCAATGAACATAACTATTTACTCAGATAATTTAGCAGTAGAAATATTACCTGCTTATTGTAATTGGATTTTGATCGATGGACTTAAGTTTGACGAGAAAAGAAATACTTTAGTCGAACCTTATTTGCCAAATCATGAGATTGGCATAGTACACTTTGCTGGAAAAAATAATGATCAAATTAGAAATAATAAAAATCATATTTCCAAAGTAGAAACTGTTGATGGTAAAATAATACATTTAAAACTAAGATTTAATAATTAATTGAAAAAAAATAAAATTTCAAAAAACTGGGTTAATAAACAGAGAAGAGACACTTACGTTAAACAATCAAAAGTAGATGGCTATAGAGCAAGATCTGCTTATAAATTAATTGAAATAGATGAAAAGTTTAAAATATTCAAGGGAGGTATATCGGTCATAGATATAGGTGCGGCTCCAGGAAGTTGGTCCCAATATGCTGTCAAAGCTGCAAAAAGTGGAAGATTGATTTCGATTGATTTAAAAAAAATGGAGCCAATTGGTAAAACAATCCAAATTCATGGAGATTTTACAGATCCAAATATTCAAACAGAAATTAAGAAACACGTTAGCTCAAAAGTTGATGTGGTAATGTCAGATATGGCGGTAAATACTACTGGAATTAAGAATATAGACTCAATTCAAACGGGCGAATTATGCATTGAAGCAATGTTATTTTCAAAAAATTTGCTGAAAGGTAATGGTTTTTTTATTTCAAAAATATTTCTTGGTGGCACATTTAACGAAATAGTCGCAGAAGGAAAAAAATATTTTAAAGAAGTTAAGGTTTTTAAACCAAAATCTAGCAGGAAAGACTCTAAAGAAAGTTTTATAATTTGCAGAAAACTTAGATAGAGACTTTTAATTTATAAGGAATCGTATATAAAAGATTATGGTTCCTATTAAAGAAGCACTAACCTTTGATGATGTTACATTAGCGCCAAAATACTCAGAAATTTTACCTTCAGAAGTAAATACTAGCGTATTATTAACAAAACACCTTAAACTTAAAACACCACTACTATCATCAGCAATGGATACAGTAACAGAGAGTAAAATGGCAATTGCTATAGCAAAAGCTGGAGGAATTGGGGTAATTCATAGAAATCTTGATATTAAAAAACAAATCTTAGAAATTCAAAAGGTGAAAAAACAAAAATTATTAGTAGGAGCAGCTGTTGGGGCGGGACCAAATGAATTTATCCGAGCTAAAGCTATAATTAAAGAAGAAGTTGATTTAATAGTGGTTGATACTGCACACGGCCATACAAAAAAAGTAGGTGAAATAATTAAATTTATTAAGAAATTAAAAAATAATAAAATTGCTTTATGTGCTGGAAATATCGCAACACCAGAAGCTGCAAAGTTCTTAATTAAATTGGGAGTTGATATAATAAAGGTTGGTATTGGACCAGGTTCTATTTGTACAACAAGGTTAGTTGCAGGAATAGGAGTTCCTCAATTAAGTGCAATCTTGTATGTAAGAAATGGTTTAAAAAATAAGAATGTAAAAATTATCTCTGATGGTGGTATTAAATATTCTGGAGATTTAGCAAAAGCTTTTGCAGCAGGAGCTGATGCTGTAATGATTGGTTCATTATTTGCTGGTACGGATGAAGCACCAGGCAAGTTAATTAAAAAAAATGGTAAATTATTTAAAAGTTTTAGAGGAATGGGATCGGTAGGAGCAATGAACAAAGGTTCTGCGGACAGATATTTTCAAACTAAGCAAAAAGACTCTTCAAAATATGTACCAGAAGGTGTTGAAGGATTTGTAAAATATAAAGGAGATGTTGGAAGTATTATTTATAAATTAATTGGAGGTCTGAAATCATCGATGGGCTACTTAGGATCTAAAAATATTTTAAAATTAAGAAATAAACCAAATTTTGTAAAAATTACTAAAGCAGGTTTTTATGAAAGCATGGTTCATAATGTTGATGTTGTAAAAAACGATAGTAAATATTAATGAATAAAATTCTTAAATTATTGCTTTCTATTTACGTTATTATTATGAGCTCTTCAATTGTACATAGTAGTGAAAATTTTTTTGATGAAGCAATGACTATGTATCAAAATGAAAAATATGAAGAAGCACGATTTTTGTTTGAACGAAACATAGTTTATAATCCTAAGGATGCCAAAACATATTTATACTTAGCCAAAATTTATAATCATGAGGAAAACCAAAGAAAAGAAGAAAATAATTTAACCACTGCATTATTAATTGAGCCTGATAATGAAGAGGTTCTATTAATGTTAATGAAAATAGCTTTAAAGAAATCAAATTATACGAAAGTTAAAGATCTTTCTCAAACTTTTATCAAAGTTTGCAATAAATTATGTAGTGAAAATGATCAAATTCAAGAGTCTTTGAAAAATTTAGAACCAAAAAATGAGTCTTGATCAAAACCTTAGCAAAATCTTAATAGTTGATTTTGGCTCTCAATTCACTCAACTTATAGCGAGAAGAATAAGGGAAATAGGAGTTTTTTCAGAAATTATTAGCCATAAAAAAGTAAAAATTAAAGATATTGATCATACAGTTAAAGGAATAATTTTATCTGGAGGACCTTTAAATGTTTATCAAATAAACAAATACTCGTTTGATAAAAAAATTTTACAACTAAATCTTCCAGTTTTAGGAATTTGTTTTGGTCACCAGATACTTTCTAAACTTAATGGTGGCAAAGTTAAACAATCAAAACATCGTGAATTTGGATTAGCAAATATTTATAAAAAAAATGATAGTCTTTTAACAGCTAATTTTTTTAACAACAAAAAATCAAAAAAAGTTTGGATGAGTCATGCTGACCAAGTTTCTAAAATCCCAAAAAATTTTAAAATAATAGCATCAAGTACCAATTCTAAATTTGCAATAGTTGAAAATAAGATGAAAAAATTTTATGGTGTTCAATTTCATCCTGAAGTAACACATACAGAAAATGGAAAAAAAATAATAAGTAATTTTATTTTTTTAATATGTAATATTAAGCGTAACTGGTCATCTAAAGATCAAAAAAATAAAATTAATAAAAGAAGTAAGAGAGCAAGTTGGATCTAATAAGGTTATTTGTGCTTTGTCAGGTGGTGTTGATAGTAGCGTAGTTGCTCAATTACTTAATAAAGCTATTGGTAAAAAATTATACTGCATTTTTGTTAATACAGGTCTTTTAAGAAAAAATGAAGAAGTTCAAGTAGTACAGACTTTTAAAAAACGATTAAAGATGAATTTAATTTATGTTAATGCAGAAAAAGAATTTTTAAAAAAATTATCAAATGTCTCTGATCCTGAAAAAAAAAGAAAAATTATTGGTAATCTTTTTATTAAAATATTTGATCGTTATGCAAAAAAAATTAAAGATGTTAAATTTTTAGCACAAGGAACACTTTACCCAGATTTAATTGAAAGTAGATCTGTAACTGGCAGCCAAACCTCAAAGATTAAATCTCATCATAATGTGGGCGGTTTACCAAAAAAGATGAAATTAAAACTAGTAGAACCATTAAAATTTTTATTCAAAGATGAAGTTAGAAAATTAGGTTTAGAATTAAATCTAAGTAAAGACATTATTTCTAGACATCCTTTTCCAGGTCCAGGTCTTGCAATTAGAATGCCTGGTTTAATTACTGATGAAAAAATAAAAATTCTAAAAGAAGCAGACTATTATTTTATTCAAGCTTTAAAAGATCATGGTCTTTATCATAAAATTTGGCAAGCTTATGCTGCTCTATTGCCTGTTAAAACTGTAGGTGTTATGGGAGATAATCGTACATATGAATATTTATGTTTATTGAGAGCTATTACTTCTGAAGATGGAATGACGGCTGATTTTTATGAGTTTAAAAAGTCCTTTATGGAGACTATTTCAAACAAAATAGTCAATAGTATTCGTGGCATTAATAGAGTGGTTTATGATATTACCTCAAAACCTCCTAGTACTATTGAATTAGAATAATTTTATACTTATAAATTAATTTTATGAAGTATTTACATACAATGATTAGAATTAAAGATGTAAATGAGTCTTTAAGATTTTTTTGTGATGGCTTGGGTTTAAAAGAAATAAAAAGAATAGAAAGTGAAAAAGGAAGATTTACCTTACTTTTCTTATCTGCTCCTAATGATGAAAATGCTCAGATAGAATTAACTTATAATTGGGACGGAGATGATTTGGGTAAGGGATCAAGAAATTTTGGTCATCTTGCATATAGAGTTAATAATATTTACGAAACTTGTCAAAGATTAATGGATATGGGTTATACCATTAATAGACCTCCAAGAGATGGTCACATGGCATTTGTTCGTTCACCAGATCAAATTTCAATTGAAATTCTTCAAGAAGGAAATTTAGAACCTAAAGAACCATGGACTTCAATGGAAAATAATGGCACTTGGTAAGTTAATGAAAAAAAAGATTTATAATTTAATAGATAAAAAAAATAAATCTAAGATTGTGAGTTTAACTGCTTATTCTAAAAATATAGCATCAATTTTAGATGATTTTTGTGATTTAATTTTAGTAGGTGATTCTCTTGGATCAGTTTTATATAACTACAAATCTACAAGAGCGGTTACTCTTAATGCAATGATTGAACATTCTAAAAGTGTGAGAATGGGCATTAAAAAAAGTTTAATGGTAGTAGATATGCCTCACAACACTTATAGAACTTCCAAAGAAGCATTAAAAAATGCTAAAAAAATTATTTCAAAAACTAAATGTGATGCAGTTAAATTAGAGGGAGGAAAAAAAATTTTTGAAATTGTTAAAACATTGGTTAGAAATAATATTACTGTTATGGGACACTTGGGTGTTCTTCCGCAATCTGCAAAAAACTTTAAATTTAAAGGAAAAAAGATTTCAGAGCGCAATAAGATTTTAAATGAAGCTAAATTACTCGAGTCTGCAGGAGTTTTTTCAATGGTTTTAGAGTGTGTAGAAAGTAGTTTAGCAAAAAAAATTACTAAAAATATTAATATTCCAACAATTGGTATTGGCGCTTCAAACAATTGTGATGGTCAGGTTTTAGTCACAGATGATTTAATCGGCCTTAATCCAATAAATGTTAGGTTTGTTAAGAAATATTCTAATATTAGAAATGAAATTATTAAAGCAGTTAGAAATTACTCAAGAGAAGTAAAAAATAAAAAATTTCCTTTAAAGAAACATTCCTATTAACTAAAAATATTTAATAAATTCTTCGTTTATTTTAAGTATCTCCAAATCAACCAATCCACCTATGATTAATTGTAGACCAACAATCAATATAAATACTAAGCCAACATAAGCGATCCAGATATGTTTTTGGATGTAATTTGCCATATATGTAGCAAGAGCTCCTGTTAAAACAACAGATAAAACAAGACCAAAAATCATAAATCCAAAGTATCCTTTGGCAGCACCCACTACGCCGATTACATTGTCAAAACTAATTGTAATATCTGCAAACAAAACTTTGTATATACTCTGTATATAAGATGGTTCTTTAGATTTTTTTGCTGGAGTTTTAGTTTTATTTTTCATCTCAACTAAATCTTTTCTTAAATCATTAACAATCCAAATTAGAAGTAAACCACCTAAAATTTTTATGAAATAGAATTCAAAAAGATAAGTGGCAAATATTGCAAAAATAACTTTAAAGATGAGAGCACCAGCAACACCCCATAAAATTATTTGTTTTCTATATTTTGGAACAAAGTTTGAAGCAATTAAGCCGATAATAATAGCGTTATCTGCTGCTAAAATTATATCTATAAAGATAATTTGGAGTAATATTATTGCTTCTTCGATCAAGATTTCTAATATTTAGATTTTTTTGTTCCTGCTATTATTTTTTTTAACTCATCATACTCTTCACAGTCACAATTTTCTAATATATTTAATCTTTCTTTTGCAAGATCAATTCTATTGGTGACAACATAAAGCTCACCTAGGTACTCGTTAATACCTATGTGATTAGGCTCTAAAGCTAACCCTTGAAGATAATATTTTTCTCCAACCTCGTAATCACCAAGTTTTCTTGTCGTAAAGCCGAGATAATTTAGTGTATCTGCTTTGTTAGGTTTTTTTTCATTAGATTTTATTAAAAGTGTCAAAGCTTTTTCATACCTTTTATTAGCTTTTTCAATTTTACCTTTTTTTTCATATTTTTTTGCAGATTTAATAATTGTAACTGCTTTGTCATAATTAGATTTTACTTTACTAGAGTTATCATCGCTAGAACCCGCAGAATATGAATTTACAGTAAATAAAATAAATATAAAAAAAGTAAAAATAGTTTTGGTTATCATTAAATAAATTTCTCCATTAAGTTTAAAGGTTTTAGCTCAAGTTTATTTTCTATCAGGTTATCTTTAATTGACTTTGCTGTAGCTAATGAACTCTCATTATCTCCATGTATGCATACAGAGTCTATTTCACAAGGTATTTGCTTACCACTGTGGCAATTAAGCGACTGATTTTTTACCATACTTAATACATGTTTTTTTGCTTGTTCTGGATCAGTTATTAAAGCGTGTGGCTTTTTTCTAGAAACTAAATTACCATCATCTTCATAGTTTCTGTCAGCAAAAATTTCACAAGCAATTTTCATATTTAATTTTTTTGCAGCTTTCTCCATTTTTGACCCTGTTGGCACTAAATATATCAAGTCTTTGCTAATTTCATTTATAGATTTTGCCAAAGTAGTTGCTAACTCAATATCTTCACAGGCCATATTATTCAAGGCACCATGAGGCTTGATATGGGTAACGGTCTCGCCATGTTCACTAGCAATTTTTTGTAAAATATCGTATTGATCAATAATTAATTTTCTAACTTCACTTGAAGAAAGATTAATTCTTGTTCTTCCAAAATTCTCAGGATCATTAAAAGATGGATGAGCACCAATACTAACGTTATTTTTTTTTGATATTTGAACTACCTGATTCATAGATTCATTGTCACCGGCATGGAATCCACAAGCAACATTAGCTGAATTTACTATCTGAAGTAAATCTGGATCATTCTTATTAGAATGATGTTTAGATTTTTCTCCTAAATCACAATTGATATTAATTTCCATAGTCTTTATTGTTGAAGTATAACATGGCATGATAAAAAATATATCAAATCTTGGTGACGCAGCTCTTTACTGTGATTTTGGTATTGAAGTAAACAGAAATATTAATTCTGAAGTAATAAAATATTTCAAAGCTATCAAAGAAAAAAATATTGAAGGAATTAACAATTTAACACCTTCGTATAATAAATTAATTATATCTTTTGACTTAAGTGTAACGAATTATGGCGAGATTAAAGACAAAATTGAAAAACTTAATATCAATGAAGTACCAAATAATTCAAATAAGAAATTAGAAATTCCAGTTTGTTGTGATACTTCATTTTCTTTAGACATTGAAAGATTAGAAAAGAAATTAAATTCAAGTAAACAAAAAATTTTAGAAAATTTTTTTAATAAAGAATATTTCTGTTACATGACAGGTTTTATTGCTGGAATGCCTTTTTTGGGTGATTTAGATAAAAATATGAGAGCTCAAAGATTGGAAACTCCAAGAGTAAAAGTTCCTAAGGGATCAGTCGGATTGACAGAGCAATTTGCTAATATTTATACCTTTGAAAGTCCTGGGGGCTGGAACATAATTGGCAATACGCCTTTGGTTGTATTTGACAGCACAAAAGAAAAAGAACCAAATTTAATTAATCCTGGAGATACAGTTATCTTTAAGCCCATAACATTAGATGAATATAAAAATTACAATGAATAAGGATTATTTTGAAATAATAAGAGCTGGAATTAATACAACATTCCAAGATCTTGGAAGAAAAAATTTATATCATATTGGTATTCCTTTCAGTGGAGCTATGGATAATAGAAATTTCTTATTGGCGAACAAGCTAGTAGGTAACAAGCTTGATTTACCTGTTATGGAGTTTGCATACCAAGGACCTTTATTAAAGTTTAATGGTAATAAGATTAATATTGTTATCACTGGAGATGTTATTTTTAAAATTAGAAAAAAAAATAATGAAATTGAAGGAAATTGTTATGAGACTTATGAATTAGAGCAAGGAGATGAGATCGATATCTTATCAACAAATAAATCTGTGTATGGATACTTAGCCATTAGTGGAGAATTTGATTTAAAATTTCAATGGGGAAGTTGTTCGGTAAATATAAAGGCTAATATAGGCTCCAATGAAGGTAAAAAATTAAATAATGGTCAAAAAATAGATATTTCTAAAATTAATCCAAATCTAGAAAAGAAGAAATTAAATTATTTTAATTCAAAGATAGAAAACATAAGAGTTATCAAAGGAACTAATTTTGATTATTTTTCAGAGGAAGGAAAAAATAATTTTTTTGAAAAAGAGTTTATTGTTTCAAAATTGTCTGATCGAATGGGTATGAGATTAGAAGGACCGAAAATTGAAAACATAGTAAATACCAATATAAAATCTGAAGGTTTATTAAAAGGAGTTATTCAAGTTCCTGGCGATGGTAATCCAATTATTATGATGTCGGACCATGGAACCATAGGGGGTTATCCAAAATTTGGGGTTGTGGTAAGTGCTGATTATGACAGATTAGTTCAAATATCACCTGGTTCAAAACTAAAATTTAAAGAAATTGATTTATCTGATGCGGAAACTTTATTTAAGTTGTATGAGATGGAAACTCAAAATTTAATTTCTCAAATTTAATGAATATAATTATAAAAATACCTGGTCCATTGTTGATATTTTTTGGTGCTTTAAGTTTGAGTTTTGGGGGTCTTATAGTTAAGTCTTTTGAAGGATCAACATTATGGCAAATTTTATTTTGGAGATCGTTATTTTTTTCACTAACTGTATTAGTTTTTTTAGTAATTAGTTATAAAAAGAAAACCTTTAAAGCGTTTAAAGACTCAGGTTTGCCAGGGTTTTTTGGTGGAATTGTCTTATCTTTTGGTTTTTGTGGGTATGTGTTTGCGATGTACAATACTACAGTTGCCAATACAAATTTTATTATATCATTACAAATTTTATTTTTGGCAGTATTTGGATACTTCTTTTTAAAAGAAAAAATTTCAGCAATTACATTAACCTCAATTATTTTAGCTATGACAGGCGTTTTATTGATGGTGGGTAATTCTTTAACACCAGGTGAGTTATCTGGAAATCTTGCAGCTTTTACTATGCCCATAACATTTGCTGTTTTAATTATAATAGTTAGAAAATTTCCAACCGTTGATATGGTTCCAGCACAATTTGTGGCAGGCTTATGTTCATGCTTGATTGGATTTTTATTATCAACAAAAATAATGATTTCTCCTCATGATATATTTTTAGGTTTTGTAGCTGGTTGTTTTCAGGTTGGTTTAGGATTTATATTCATTACAACAGGTGCACGCACAACACCCTCTGCAATGGTAGGAATAATTATGCTTTCAGAATCTGTACTTGGTCCACTATGGGCATTTTTATTTGCAAGTGAAAGAGTACCTTTATTTACTATAATTGGAGGAGGAATAATACTTTTTGCAGTATTACTTCAATTTTATTATTTACTTTTTTCAAATAAAAAAAAAATTAGTAATTGACTTATATAGTCAGTTAATAGATTATTCATTTACGGGAGAGACTACAAACTTATTGTAGCGCCGAAGGAGCAACCACCCAGGAATCTCTCAGGCAAAAAGGACCGTAACGTATTAACTCTGGAAAGAGATTAAGTTCTCGCCGAAGGAGCAAAACTCTCAGGCAAATATACAGATGGGTATAATGAGTTAATATGGAAATAAAAAAAACATCACTTTATCAATTACACCAAAATAGTAATGCTAAATTTGTAGAATTTGCAGGCTATGAAATGCCTATTCAATATGATCGAGGCATAATTGAAGAACATAAATTTACAAGAAAGTATTCTGGAGTCTTTGATGTATCTCATATGGGTCAATTATTTATTTATGGAGATGAGAATTTAACAAAAGATTTAGAAAAAATTTTCCCTGTAGATTTAAAAAATTTAGAATTAAATTCTTCTAAATATAGTTTTTTAATGAACAATGAAGCTGGAATTTATGATGATTTAATTATTACAAAAATAGAAGGAGGATTTATCATTATTTTAAATGCGGCCTGTAAAGATAATGATCATAAAATCTTAAGTAAATTACTTTCAAACAAGTACGATATGAGTTTAGATGAATCACGTTCTTTAATTGCCATTCAAGGACCTAAGTCAGTACAAATTCTTAATAATACAATCAAAGGTGTTAAGAACCTTAATTTTATGACTGGAAACTGGTTTTTATATAAAGAGAAAAAAATATTTATAACAAGGTCTGGATATACAGGGGAAGATGGTTTTGAGATTTCAATTGAAAATCATTTAGTTGAGGACTTTACAAAAGAACTCCTAGAAAAAGGTGCAAAACTAATAGGTTTAGGCGCAAGAGATACCTTAAGATTGGAAGCTGGATTGTGTTTATATGGACATGAGCTAGATATTAATAAAACACCAATAGAAGCAAATCTTAAGTGGGCAATATCAAAACAGAGAATTGAAAATAGTTATTTTATAGCATCAGATGTAATAAAAAATCAAATAAAAGAAGGTGTCAAAAAAACAAGAGTTGGCATTAAACCAGAAGGCAGGATTATTGCTCGTGAAAAAACAAAAATTTTTAACGAAAACGATTTGTTGATCGGTGAAGTTACCAGCGGAACATTTGGACCAAGTGTAAATGGCCCTATAGCGATGGGATATGTCGAGCAAGAATTTTCTAAAAAAGATACAAAAGTTTTTCTTGAAGTAAGAGGAAAAAAACATCCAGCTAATATATGTGGATTACCATTTTATAAAAAAAGTTATGTGAAAGGAGTAAGCTAATGAGTGAAGTTAAGTATTCAAAAGAGCATGAGTGGATTAAAGTTGAAGGAGATATTGGAACAATAGGAATTACTCAACATGCAACGGAAATGTTGGGTGATATAGTATTTGTTGAATTGCCAGATGTTGGTTCATCAGTTGAAAAAGATGGTAATGCTGGTGTGGTAGAATCCACTAAAGCAGCAAGCGATGTTTACACCCCAATATCTGGAGAAGTTATGGAAAATAATCAAGCTATTGTTGATGATCCAGGAAAAATTAATTCTGATCCAGAAAATGAAGCGTGGTTTTTTAAGTTAAAAATTAAAGATAAAGCTGAGATGGATTCATTGATGAATAAAGAAGAATACGAAAAATTTTCAAAAGAAAGTGGTAGTTAAATGTTAAAAAATGCTCAAAAAGATTTTATCCAAAGACATATAGGCCCCTCTGAAGAGGAACAAAAAGTAATGCTTGAAGAGTTAGGATTTAAAGATTTAGATGAGTTAATTGAAAATACAGTACCAGAAAAAATTCTATTTAAAGACAAATTAGATATAGGAGACCCTAATTCTGAGTACAAAGCACTTAGAAAATTAAAAGATATTTCAAAAAAAAATAAAGTTTATTCAAGTTTCATAGGAATGGGATATTACGGAACATACACTCCATATGTAATACTAAGAAATATATTAGAGAACCCAGGATGGTATACGTCTTATACACCATACCAACCAGAAGTAGCTCAAGGAAGACTCGAGATGTTGTTAAATTTTCAACAAATGATAATTGATTTCACAGGCATGGATATTGCTAATGCTTCTTTGTTAGATGAAGGCACTGCAGCAGCTGAAGCTATGGGTTTGAGTTATAGGGTTTCAAAATCAGAGACAAAGAAAGTGTTTATTTCAAAAAACTGTCATCCACAAACTATTGAAGTTGTTAAAACAAGAGCTGAACCTTTAGGGTTAGAAATTATAGTTGGAGATGAAGATGTAGATATTAAAGAGGATATTATTTGTGGAATTATTCAATATCCAGGCACATTAGGAGATATTAAAGATCCTAGTGAAGCTATAAGTAAAATCCATAAACAGAGTGGTAAAGCAGTATTAGTTTGTGATTTATTAGCTTTAGCAAAATTAAAAACACCAGCAGAATTAGGAGCAGATATTGCGGTAGGAAGCTCCCAAAGATTTGGAATCCCTATGGGATATGGTGGTCCACATGCAGCATTTTTTGCAACTAAAGACGAATATAAAAGATCAATGCCTGGAAGAATAGTAGGTGTATCAGTAGATCGACATGGGAAAAAAGCTTATCGATTAGCCCTGCAAACAAGGGAGCAACACATCAGAAGAGATAAAGCTACTAGCAATATTTGTACAGCACAAGCCTTACTAGCAATAGTCTCTGCGGCTTATGCGGTTTATCATGGTCCAAAAGGAATTAAGAAAATCTCAGAAAGTGTTTCACAATTAACCAAAAACTTTGCTGATAAATTAAAACAATCTGGGTATGAACTTTATTCAGATTATTTTTTTGATACTGTAACTGTAAAAACTTTTGATAAGACAGATAAGATCTATAAAAATGCGCTAGATCAAGGAGTTAATATAAGAAAAGTAAACTCTGAAATGTTAGCAGTTTCTTTTGATGAGAGAAAAAATCTTTATCGAGCAAATCAGCTATTAAAAATTTTTAATTGTTCTGAAACAATAAAAGAAACGATGAATGAAAGTTTATCCAATATACCAAAAAATCTCTTAAGAACCTCAACTTATTTAGATCATCCTGTTTTTAACAATTATCATTCTGAAACAGAAATGCTTCGATATTTAAAAAGATTAGAAGACTCAGATATAGCATTAAATAGATCTATGATTGCTTTAGGCTCATGTACAATGAAGTTAAATGCTGTTGCTGAAATGATACCAGTGACATGGAAAGAATTTTCTCAACCACATCCTTTTTCTCCAGTTGAACAAATGGATGGTTATAGAGAATTATTTACAGATTTAAAAAATTGGCTTAGATCAATTACTGGTTTTTCAGGTGTATCATTACAACCAAATGCAGGAGCTCAAGGTGAATTTGCTGGCTTGATGGTTATACGTAAATTTCATGAAAAGAATGATGAAACTAATCGAAATGTTTGTTTAATACCAAGTTCAGCACATGGTACAAATCCTGCAAGTGCACAAATGGTTGGTATGAAAGTTGTTGTTGTTAAATGTGACCAACATGGAAATGTAGATTTTGAAGATTTAAAGAAAAAAGCTGAAGAACATTCTAATAACTTAGCTGCTTTAATGGTTACTTATCCTTCAACACACGGTGTATTCGAAGAAAAAATAACTGATATTTGTGAGCTTATTCATAATCATGGTGGACAAGTTTATATGGATGGAGCAAATTTAAATGCATTGGTAGGAATTGCTAAACCTGGAAAATTTGGCCCAGATGTTTGTCATATAAATTTACACAAAACATTTTGCATACCACACGGTGGTGGCGGTCCAGGTATGGGACCAATAGCATGTAAAAAACACTTAGAAGTTTTTTTACCAAAACATTCTGTTATTAAAGATTGCGGACCTGCAACAGGAATAGGTGCTGTTTCTGCTGCACCTTGGGGAAGCTCAAGCATTTTGTCAATTTCATGGATGTATATTAAGATGATGGGATCTGAAGGATTAAAAAAAGCATCACAAGTTGCAATATTAAACGCAAATTATATTGCTCATAAATTAAAAGACTCATTTCCAATTCTATATAAGGGAAAAAGTGGAAATGTAGCTCACGAATGTATTATAGATATTAGAAATATTAAGTCAGAAACTGGCATAACAGAGGAAGATATAGCTAAAAGATTAATAGATTTTGGCTATCATGCACCAACCATGTCATGGCCAGTTGCAGGTACGATGATGATTGAGCCAACAGAAAGTGAAAGTTTGAGTGAAATTAATCGATTTTGTTCAACACTTCAAAAAATTAAACAAGAAATAGATAAAATTCATTCTGGGATCTACGATAAATTAGATAATCCACTTAAGAATGCGCCACATACACACCTTGAATTAACTTCTAACAAATGGGATCATAAATACGAAAGAGAAGAAGCAGCTTATCCATCTGAATTTTTAAAGCTAGCCAAATATTGGCCACCAGTTGGTAGAGTAGATAATGTTTATGGTGATAAAAACTTATTTTGTACATGCCCATCGATGGATGAGTATGAAGATACTGCTGCATAAAAATTATTAAAATGAAAATTGCAGTAGTTGGATCTGGAATCTCAGGATTAAGCGCTGCTTATTATTTATCAAAAAAACATAAAGTAGATTTATTTGAAAAAGAAAATCAGTTTGGTGGTCATGCAAATACACTAAAAGTAAAATATGATACTAATAAGGAAGTAGCTGTTGATATTGGGTTTATGGTTTTTAATCAAAAAACATACCCAAATTTAATTAATTTTTTTTTAGAAAATGAAATTAAAATAGAAAAAAGCGATATGTCATTTTCAGTATCTGTAAGTGGTAGTGACCTGGAATATTGCGGTAAAGGAATTAAAGGGATTTTCTCTAATAAAAAAAACTTATTTAATATTAAGTTTATTAAAATGTTTTTTGAAATAATTAATTTTTACAAAAATTGTGAAAAAATAGAAATTAAAAGAGATGATAAAAAAACATTAGGTGAATATTTAAAGGATATAAAAATTTCAAATTATTTTATTAATTATCATATCATACCAATGGTATCTGCGATTTGGTCAATGCCTCCATACGAGGCATCACAAATGCCACTAACTTTTTTTTTAAGTTTTTTTAAAAACCATGGGTTATTCAAATTAAAAAATAGACCACAGTGGTATACAGTAGGAAATAGAAGCAAAACTTATGTGGATAAGATTGTTGGTCAAGTTAGTGGAGAACATTTTAAAAATTATAATATAAGCAAAGTTGTTAGAAATGATTTTGGAGTTAAAATTTATTATGGAGGAGAAAATGAATTTTTTGATTATGATAAAGTAGTAATAGCCACACATGCAGATGAGGCTCTAAATATAATTGAAAATCCAACTTCAGAAGAAGCAATGATTTTAAAAAATTTTAAGTATAGAGAAAATACAGCGATTATACATTTTGACGATTCAATTATGCCAAAAAATAAAAAAGCATGGTGCTCTTGGAACTCTTCAATGAGCAAGGACAATATAGAAAAAACATCAGTTACATATTGGCTAAATCAATTACAAAACTTAAAAATAGATAAGGATATTTTTTTAACGATAAATCCATTTAGAGAAATATCTGAGGAAAAAATATTCAAAAAGGTCAAATTTACTCACCCTTATTATGATAGTGATGCTTTATCTAATCAAAATAATTTAAATAAAATTCAAGATAAAAAAAATATTTTATTTTGTGGAAGTTATTTTGGATATGGTTTTCATGAAGATGGAATAAAATCTTCTATCAATATGCTAAAAACTTTTAATGATTAAAAATTCATATATTTATGATGGAAATGTAATTCATAAAAGATTTAAACCTAAAGTTCATTTTTTTAAATATAAAGTATTTTCCCTACTTATTGATTTATCAGAATTAGAATTGTTAGATAAAAGTTTAAAAATATTTTCATATAACAAATTTAATATTATGAGCTTTTACAATAGAGATCATGGTGCAAGAGATGGTAGTTCTATAAGGGGGTGGGTGATTGATAACTTAAAAAGAAATAATGTTGATACTAAGAATATTCAAATAAAACTTTTATGTTATCCTAGAATATTTGGGTATGTTTTTAATCCCTTGAGCGTATTTTATATCTATGACAATAATTCAAATTTGATATCTGTTATGTATGAAGTAAAAAACACATTTGGTGAGCAGCATACTTATATTTTTAAAACAGATATTGATCAGAATTTAATTCAACACATGTGTAAGAAAAAATTTCATGTATCACCTTTTATTGAAATGGATTGTATTTACTTTTTTAGATTATTGAAGCCAGGTAAAAAAATTTCTGTAATAATTGATCAAAATGATAAAGAGGGTAAAATTTTATATGCATCTCAAGATGGTGTGAGAAGTGAAATGACTAATGCTAACTTCATTAAATCATACCTAAAACATCCATTAATGACATTTAAAATTATTTTAGCGATACATTTTGAGGCATTTAAATTGTGGAAGAAGGGTATTAAGTTTATAAAAAAAACACTAAAAATTAAGAATAATATAACAATAGAAAATTAATGTTCGTATACAATGTATCAGATAAAATTGTTTTTAACATTTTAAGTAAGATTAATCGTGGCTATTTAGAAATTACTTCTTTTGATGGAAACGTATTCAAATTTGGTAATCCTGAAGATAACTTAAAAACAAATCTAATTATTAAAAAACCAAATTTTACGTATAACCTTGTCAGAGGTGGCAGTATTAGCTTTGCAGAATGTTACATGCGTGGTGAATTTGAAACAAATAATCTCTCAAATTTAATTGAATTGACAGCAAGAAATATAAAAATTATTTATAAATTTTCAGGATTACTTGATCTACCAATAATTAATTTTATTAAAAATAAAGTAATTAAAAATACAAAAAGTAGAAGCAAAGATAATATTGCAAAACATTATGATCTTGGAAATGATTTCTTCTCACTTTGGTTGGATGATACTTTGACCTATTCGAGTGCAATATTTGAAGATGAAACAAAAAATTTAGTAGAAGCTCAAAATAATAAGTATCAAAAATTAATTGATTTAATTAAACCTAATAATGGTGACAAAGTTTTAGAGATAGGATGTGGCTGGGGTGGTTTTGCAGAATATATTGGTAAAAAATATGATGTTAAGCTTGATTGTATAACAATTTCACAGAGACAATTCGAATATACCAAAGAAAGAATTCACAAATGTGGACTAAATGAAAAAGTAAATATTGAGATTAAAGATTATCGTGATTTAAAAGGAAAATATAACTCTATAGCCTCTATTGAAATGATTGAAGCAGTTGGTCAAAATTATTTAGACAGTTATTTTAAAACAATTAAAGGTAATTTATCTGAAGACGGTAAAGTCGCTATTCAAGCAATTACCATAGATGATAGTTTATTTGATAGATATAAAAATAAACAAGATTTTATACAAAAATATATTTTTCCTGGTGGATTTCTCCCCAATAAAAATAGTATTAATAAATATGTGTCTGATAATGGTTTAACTATAAATTCATATATCTCTTATGCTGATGATTATGCAAATACTTTGGCAATTTGGAAAGAAGAGTTTAATAAAAAGTGGAATTTGATAAAGAAACAAGGTTTTGACTTAACATTTAAGAGAATGTGGGAATTTTACCTTTCTTATTGTGAGGCTGGCTTTAAATCAAAAAATATTGATCTTATTCAATTTTCACTTCAAAAGAAATAACGTCTACTAAAGGAGAGTTTTATGCGACATATAAAAATTATTAAATCAATTTCATTGATAATTGTATTGTTCTTAATTACAAGTTGTTCAAATAATAGTGCCATGAAACCAGAAGATTTTAAGAATAAAGAACCAAGATTAATAATTGAAGAATATTTATCAGGCAATGTTAAAGCCTGGGGTGTACTACAAAATAGATCGGGAAAAGTTACAAGACAATTCTCAGCTGATTTAAATGGATCATGGGATGGTAAACAATTAATTTTAAATGAAAAATTTAATTGGGATGATGGTGAAATCCAAAATAGAGAATGGACTATCAATAAAATTGATGAAAATAATTATGAGGGAACAGCTGGTGATGTTGTTGGTAAAGCAAAAGGTTATTCTTATGGACCTGCATTCAAATTTGAATACGTTTTATTGGTTCCTGTCAAAGGTAAAGAAATGAAAATAACTTTTGATGATTGGATTTTCAAACAAGATGATAGAGTTGCAATCAATAGAGCTACTATGACCAAGTTTGGTTTTAAAGTTGCAGAGTTGACAGTTGTTTTTGTTAAAGATTAGTAGTTTATTTTTTTCATACCTTTTTCAACAATCTTAAAATAAATCGAACTTGGTAAAATACTTAAAAATTTTAAAAAGTAAGTAAAAACTTTTGGAAAGTGAATTTCAAAAGTTTTTCTCTTAGTTAAACCTGTGTAAATTTGCTCTGCTGCAAATTCTGGAGATTTTATCATTGGCATTGGAAAATCATTTTGATCTGTCATAGGTGTTTTAATAAAACCTGGGCTGATCAAACTAATTCTTACATTTTTTCTTTTCATTTCAAAATGAAGACTCTCTGCAAAACTAGTTAAGGCAGATTTTGATGCACAATATGCGCCTGCTGCTGGTAATCCTCTGTATCCAGCCACAGAAGAAACAATAGATATTTGGCCGCTTTTTTTATCTTTATAGTAATTATAAACAGAGTTTATGGAATTCATTGTGCCAAAATAATTTACTTCCATAATTTTTCTAATTTTTTCTAAATTAAACTCTTTTTCAGATTGAGGATCATGGATACCTGTGCCAAATACACAAATTTCAATATCTTTAAATTTTTCAATAATATTTTTAAAAATAGTCTTACATTGTTCAATATCAGTTACATCTAAAGGAAATGGGTGGATATTTTTGTTTTGTTGATTTAATTCTTTAAGTAAATTTTCACGTCGAGCAGATGCTGCCACATGCCATCCTTCATTAGCAAATTTTATAGATAGTGCTTTACCTATACCGCTACTAGCACCTGTAATCCAAATAACTTTATTTTCTTGCATCTTATAATGTATAGTACGTATATGCTTAAAAATAAAATTTTATCTTTTATACTTTTTTTTTTAATAACATATTCAGCATCAGTTATTGGAGGGCTTGCTACTGTTAGCTTTAAGGAGCCATGGTATTCATTATTAATTAAACCAAACTTTAACCCTCCAGACTGGATATTTGCTCCTGTTTGGACGACACTTTATTTAATGATGACTATTGCTATATGGAAATTCTGGCATGATAAAAACCGTGACATGAATACCGTATATATCTATTTTATTCATTTAATTTTTAATACAACCTGGAGTATTGTTTTCTTTGTTTTTCATAAAATGGTTTTAGCTTTAGTTGTTCTTATTGC
>JACWEP010000009.1 GCA_014653375.1 Pelagibacterales bacterium SAG-MED48
TAGAGTTTCTCTAAGCTCAGATCTTTCTTGATCAGAAGTCTCTTCCCCAACCATATTATTGATAGGATCTCCTACAAAATTAAATAAGGAAAAAGACACAAAAGCAACAACTAGCATCACCAAAGCAGACTGAAACAATCGTTTAAAGAAATATTTTATCAATTTTAGAAGATGTTATTATTTTGATACTAGCCCCTTATAAATATAAAGGGCTAGTAAAATATTATTTAGTTAAAGCTAGCAGCCTTAAATAATGGTTCGTTATTTGGTCTGATAGGTACATTAACATTACTTTTTGCTGCCCAAGAAATTACTTGGTGGTGTAATGGAAGATAAGAAATATCATCTTTTACAATTTTCCAAGCATTTGCTATTGCAGCATTTCTTTTATCTAAATCAACTTCGCCTTCCATAACTCTAATTGCAGCATCTACTTCTGAGTTACTAAAGTTAACTTTATTCCAGCTAGCACCACTTTCATATAAATAATGAAAAACATAATGACTATCTAGAGTAGGAACACCCCAACCAAGCATATAAAAATCACCTTGATCATCTTTAAGCTCTTTAAAGTGTTTACTCTTAGTTTGAGAAAATAAATTTACGTTAACACCAATTTTTCCAAACATACCAACAACAGCTGTACAAATTGCTTCGTCATTAACATATCTGTCATTTGGACATCTTAATTCAACATCAAAACCATTAGGATAACCTGCGTCCGCTAAAAGTTTTTTTGCAGCATCTACGTCATAAGGTAATCTTTTATCAAGTGCTTCAGTATAACCATTTACACCTGGGAAAGTTATAATTCCAGCCGGTTCACTTAAACCTCTCATAACTTTTTTCTTGATCGCTTCAATATCAATTGCTTGATAAAGAGCTTGTCTTACCTCTTTTTTCTTAAATGGGTTATCACCTGTATTACCAGTTCTTAACTGGTCAGCTGCTTGATCCATACCTAAGAAAATTGTACGCATTTGTGCAGTACTTTCAACTTTATGTGAAGAAGAAGAACCTATTCGAGCTAAATCTTGAACTGGAGCATCTGTTACTAGATCAATTTCGCCAGATAATAATGCTGCAACTCTAGTTGCTGCATTTTTAATAGGAAGTAATTGAATTTGAGTTACTTGTTTATCCTCCATCTCACCCCACCAATGTTTATTTCTTTTAAACACTGTTTTAGTATTAGGCTCTCTTAAAGTAATTTTAAAAGGTCCTGTTCCTAAAGCATTAGTAGCTGAAAAAGTCTCTTGTCCTGCATCCCAATTTTGAGGAGACATTGCAAAGTTTTCTTCAGACCATTTTTTTGACATTATAAAAATATTAGATAATTGATTTAAAAGAATTGGGTTTGGCTTACTTGTTATAATCTTAACCGCGTAATCACCAACAGCTTCAACTCCTGAAATTGTGCTTATATATTCTTTAAAATCAGATGTTCTTTGTTTGGCTCTTAAAACACTAAAGACGACATCATCAGATGTCATTTTTGAACCATCAGAAAATTTAACATCTTCTCTTAAAGTAAAAATCCATGTGTTTGGATCAGTAGTTTTCCAGCTCTTCGCTAGCGCAGGACCAATTTTCATATCTACAGCTCTTTCAACTAAAGCTTCGTATATTTGTCGAGATACTTGAGTAGTTGGACCTTCGTTTTGTGCATGTGGGTCTAGTGTAAGACTGTCTCCTTGCATTGACCATTTGATAGTTTTGGCCATTGCTGAAGAAAATCCAAATACTAGAACTACAGATAGTAGTACTCTTATTAAATTTTTAATCTTCATTATTCACCTCTTTTTTAAATTTATTTAAAAAAGTATAAGTGAAATAACTAAGTTATTATAGATAAAATTTTCTAATAAAGAATTAACTTTTATCGCTATCTACTAATTTTTTCTTAGCAATCCACGGCATCATTGCTCTAAGTTCAGCACCAACTTTCTCTACTGGGTGTTCAGCTAATTTTGCTCTAGTTGCAAGAAAGTTTTTTTGACCGTTTTTACATTCTTCCATCCACTCTTTAGTGAATTTTCCAGATTGAATATCAGTCAATACTTCTTTCATTCTTTTTTTAGTGTCTTCTTTATTTATTATTCTAGGTCCAGAAACATATTCTCCATGCTCTGCAGTATTAGAAATGGAATAGTTCATGTTGGCAATTCCTCCTTCATAAATTAAATCAACAATTAATTTAACTTCATGGACAGTTTCAAAATATGCCATCTCAGGTTCATAACCTGCTTCTGTTAAAGTCTCATAACCATTTTTAATTAACTCAACTAAGCCACCACACAATACAGTTTGTTCGCCAAATAAATCTGTTTCAACTTCATCTTTAAATGTAGTTTCAATAATTCCAGATCTTCCACCACCAACAGCTGATGCATAAGATAAAGCAAGATCTCTTGCTTTACCTGAACCATTTTGATGGACTGCAAATAAACATGGAACTCCACCACCTTTTTCATATTCACTTCTTACCAAATGACCAGGTCCTTTTGGAGCAACCATAAATACATCCAAATCTTTTCTTGCTTTAATCAAATCGTAGTGAACATTTAACCCATGAGCAAAAGCGATACTTGTACCTTCTCTTACTCTTTGTTCAATGTGATTTTTATAAATTTCAGCTTGTAATTCATCAGGAGTTAAAATCATTACAACATCTGCCCAAGCCGCTGCATCTGATAAATTCATTACTTTTAAACCCTTAGACTCTGCTTTAACGGCACTTGAAGATCCCTCTCTAAGAGCTACAACAATTTCAGTAACACCACTGTCTTTTAAGTTTAATGCGTGCGCATGTCCTTGGCTTCCATAACCAAAAATAGCAACTTTTTTGCTTTTGATTAAATTTACATCTGCATCTTTTTCATAAAACATTTTCATTTTTATCTCTCCTTTTAATTAATTAAAAACTTCTGCACCTCTAGTCATAGCTACCGCCCCTGTTCTTGAGGCACTAATAAGACCAAGCGATTTTAAATTTTTTGCCATTTTATCTATTTCTCTTCTTAAAGCAGTTATTTGAATTACTGCTGATTTATTAGTTTGATCTAATATAACTGGATTATATTTTTTACAAGCATTTAAAGCTTTTTTAATTTTTACTGAATTTGCTACAATTTTAAACAATGCCATTTCTTTAAAAATTACATTTTTATCTTCTCTCTTAAAATTTCCTACTTTATGAACTGGGACTAATTTTTTAAGCTGTAAAACTATTTGCTCAATAACCTGGGGCGTTCCAGTGGTTACAATTGTTATTCTTGAAAGATTTTCTTTTTGATCAACTTCAGCAACTGCAAGAGACTCGATATTGTATCCTCTTCCTGAAAAAAGACCTACCACACGAGATAAAACGCTTGCTTCATTGTCTACCCAAACAACAATAATATGAGTATCCAATTTTCCAAGTTTGCTCGGAACACTATATGCTGATTTAGATTTTACCATTTATACTAATGCTTTTCCTTTGCCTGTAATTTTGTTTTCTTCTTGGTCTTTTGGACCCAATAACATTTGATTATGAGGTTTTCCTGATGGGATCATTGGAAAACAGTTTTCTGATTGATCTACATGACAATCAAAAATTACTGGCTTATCAATATCAATCATTTCTTGAATCTTATCATCTAATTCATGAGGAGTTTCAGCTCTTATACCAACGCACCCATAAGCCTCTGCTAATTTTACAAAATCAGGTAAGGCTTCTGAATAGCTCTCTGAATAATTTTTCTCGTGAAGTAATTCTTGCCATTGTCTAACCATACCCATGTATTGGTTATTCAAAATAAAGATCTTAATAGGCAGATTATATTGAATTGCAGTTGAAATTTCTTGCATCGTCATCAATATTGAGGCCTCACCAGCAACATCAATAACTAATTTTTTAGGGTGTGCTACTTGAACCCCTACTGCTGCAGGTAATCCGTAACCCATCGTACCAAGCCCTCCAGATGTCATCCATCTATTAGGTTTGTTAAACTTATAATGTTGAGCAGCCCACATTTGATGCTGGCCAACTTCTGTTGTTATAAATGTATCCTGATTTTTAGTTAGTTCATAAAGTCTTTGAACAGCATGTTGAGGCTTAATAATTTTATCACTATTAATAAAATTTAAAGACTCTTTGGTTCTCCACTTTTGAATTTTTTGCCACCACTTAGAAATCTTTTGTTTATTAGATTTTTGTAAGTTAAGATTTTTTTTTTTTAAAGTTTTAGTAGTTGATTTAATTACATCAGCTACATCACCAACAATTGCTAAATCTACTTTTATAATTTTATTAATTGATGAAGGATCAATATCAATATGAACTTTTTTTGATTTTGGTGAAAACTCATCTATCTTTCCTGTAATTCGATCATCAAATCTTGCACCAATATTAATTAACAAATCACAATCATGCATTGCATTATTAGCTTCATAAGTTCCATGCATTCCAAGCATTCCTAAAAATTGATTATCGTCTCCAGGATAAGAACCTAGTCCTTGAAGAGTTGATGTGATTGGAAAACCTGTTAAAGCAACAAGTTCTCTTAAAAGTTCACTTGCTTTTGGTCCTGAATTAACAACTCCACCACCAGTATAAAATATTGGCCTTGAAGCTTTGTTCATCAATTCAATTAATTGATCAATATCTTTTTGTTTAAATTTATTTTTATTTTTTATCTCTATTTTTTTTTCTTTTTTTGGAAAAAAATATTTTGCTTTTGCAAATTGAATATCTTTTGGAATATCAACTAACACAGGCCCTGGTCTTCCTGTAGTTGCAACTTCAAAAGCCTCGTGCATAATCCTTGGTAAATCATTAATATCTTTTACCAGCCAGTTGTGTTTAGTACATGGTCTAGTAATTCCAGTAGTATCGCATTCTTGAAATGCATCGGTTCCAATTAAATGAGTTGGAACTTGACCTGAAATGCAAACTAAAGGAACGGAATCCATATAAGCATCCGTTAAAGCTGTTACAACATTAGTTGCACCCGGACCTGATGTAACAAGAACTACACCTGGTTTTCCAGATGATCTTGCATAACCTTCTGCAGCATGCCCAGCACCTTGCTCATGTCTTACTAAAATATGTTTTATTGAAGAATGGTTTTTTAACTCGTCATAAATCGGAAGTACTGCTCCACCTGGATAACCAAAAATATGTTCTACCTTTTGATCTTCAAGACATTTGAATACAATTTCTGCTCCTGTATATAATTTTGGCATTTCGCAATCTAGCTGAAGTTGCACTCATTGGTCAAGTTTTAGAATGAATTATTTAATTTTTTTTAAAAACTTATTTATCTCTTGTGGCTGAAGTTTAAACCAACTTGACATATTACCTCTCGCCCATGTGCTTTGTCTTTTAGCGTATTGCCTGGTCTTTATTGATATTTTTTCTTTAATATCACTTAATTCTTTTTCGCCATTTAGAAATTCTTTGATCTCGTTAATACCAATAGCCTTATTGACGCTATTATCTTTTTTGATCTTTAACTTAATAAACCTTTTAACTTCATTAATTGCACCCATTTTAATCATTTGCTCTGTTCTTTTATCAATTCGCTCGATTAAATCTTTACGTGGATAATCAATATATATTTTAAAAAATTCATCCTCTTTAAAGTAAGACTTGGTCTTTTTAAACCAATCATGAAGAGATTTTTTAGTAAATAGTTTTACCTCATAGGCTCTAATTGATCTCTGAACATCTGTTGGATTAATTTTATTTTTCGATTTTAAATCAAACTTTAAAAGTTTTTGATAAAATTTTTTTTGGCCCAAAGTTTCTTGTAAAATTCTTATCTTATTTCTGGATCGAATAGGAATACTAGGAATATTAACCAAGCCATCCGTTAAAGCTTTAAAATACAAACCAGTTCCTCCAACAAAAATGGGTGTTGTTTTTCTTTTCTTTAATTCGTTAATTTTTTTAACTGCAAGTTTAATCCAATCACCTGTTGAAAAATTGTTCTTAACATTTTGAAAACCATATAGATGATGTTTTATTTTTTGATAATTTTTAGGATCAGGTCGTGCGGATAATATCTTTAATACCTTATAAACTTGCATGCTATCAGCATTAATAATTTCACCATTAATTTTTTTTGCAAGTTTAATTGCAAAGTTAGATTTTCCTGATGCTGTTGGTCCAGAAATTAAAATAATTTTGGACTTTAAATCCATTGTTATTTTAACTTAACACCAAGATATCTTCTTTGATTTTGATTATTATATATCGCTAATAAAATTGTCTTTTGATTGGAGCTTAATACTTTTTGAACAACCTTTCTTAAATCATTGATTGAATTAATTCTTTTCTTTTGGGCCTCAGTAATTATATCATTCACTGCTAAAGTAGTGTTTCTTAAAGGGCTATCGATTTCAATTTTTGTTATTACTAAACCTGTAATTTGATTGGGTAATTTTCGATTTTTAATATCTTCATTATTTAATAATCTTACAGTTATTTTTAAACTTTCAATTTCCGAAGTTTGTTTTTTAGGTGGTTCTTTTTTTTCACTTACTTTAAAATCTTCCGAAGTCTCTAATCTTCCTAAAAGGACACTTTTTGTTATCTCTTTTTGGTTTCTCCAAACTTTAACTTTAACTTTTTTTCCAACTTTTGTTTTTGCAACAATTGCTGGTAACTCTTTCATTTGATTAATTTTAACTCCATTAAACTCTAGGATAATATCACCTGCTTTAATACCAGCTTTATCTGATGGACTATTCTCAGCAACACTTGCAACTAAAGCTCCTCTGGGTTCATCTAATTTTTCAACATCAGCTATTTCTTGTGACACATCTTGAATTCTAACTCCAAGCCAACCTCTTTTTGTTTCACCAAATTCTATTAATTGATCAATTACAATTTTTGCACTATTTGCTGGAATTGAAAAACCTATTCCTATAGATCCATTTCTACCAAGTATCGCTGTATTAATTCCAATGACATCACCACTCATATCAAACAAGGGTCCACCTGAGTTTCCTGAATTAATTGATGCATCAGTTTGTATATAATCTTCGTATCTTGATAAACCTATTGATCGATTTCTTGCTGAGATAATTCCCGATGTAACTGTTCCACCTAAACCAAATGGATTACCTATAGCAATCACCCAATCACCAATTCTTGCTTTATCAGAATCTCCAAAAGCAACTGGTGTAAATTTATCTTTAGTTTCTAACTGCAATACAGCAATATCTGATAAAGGATCAGCTCCAACAACTTTAGCTTTATATTCCTGATCACCATTTACTCTCACTATGATGTCTTCTGCATCTTGAATAACATGATTATTTGTGACAACTATACCTTTTTCATCAATAATAAACCCTGATCCTAGAGCTGATGATTTTCGTTCTTGAGGAGTTCCAAACTCTTTAAACATATCTTCAAAAGGTGATCCTGGAGGAAATTGAAATGGGAACGGGTTCGAAGTGGTAGTAACTGTTTGTGTAGTTGAAATATTAACAACTGATGGCATTAATCTTTCAGCAAGATCAGCAAAAGATGCTGGTACTGATTGTGAATTTGATTGAAATGAAAAACTAAAAGCAAATATTAATACTGAAAATATAAGTTTTAATCTGTTCATACTATTTTTTAATATAATAAATAATTATAAATCCTATTATTGCAAATATCAGTCCACCTGTTCTCAACTGACTATCATTTACAAGTTCTAACTTTTTTAACATACTTTTCATTTTTGATGGAAATATGGCATACAAAATTCCCTCAATAAAAAGAAAAAGACCAAAAGCTATGATCAATTCTTTCATAATTAATATATTATTGAGATTTAGGTTTTATATTTCCAAAAAATTTAAAAAATTCACTATCAGGAGATAATATTAAAGATGTATCTCCCCCAATTAAAGCTGTTTCGTATGCTTTCATTGATCTATAAAATGCAAAAAATTCAGGGTCTTGTCCAAATGCATCAGCAAAGATAGCATTTCTTTGTCCATCACCTTCACCTTTCATGATCTCAGAATTTTTATTAGCATCTGCTAAAATTATTGAAACTTCTTTGTCAGCTGTTGATGTAATTGTTACCGCCATTTCAGCACCCCTTGCTCTAAATTCCTTAGCTTCTCTTTCCCTTTCAGTCTGCATTCTTCTATAAATTGCATCACTGTTTGCTTGCGGAAGGTCTGCTCTTTTAATTCTCACATCTACAATTTGAATTCCAAATTTTTGAGCTTCGGTATTAACCCCTTCTTGAATTAAAGACATTTGTTTAGATCTATCCTTAGATAACAATGTTTGTAATTCTTGTTGACCTAAAACATTTCTAATTCTTGAGTTTATAATTGTTGCTAATCTTGATCTTGCAACTCTTTCATTTCCAACTGAAATATAAAACTTTAAAGGATCTATAATTTTAAATCTTGCGAAAGCATCAACAATTAATCTTTTTTGATCTGATGCAATAACTTCAGCTGGGGGTGTATCTAAATTTAATATTCTTTTATCTAAATAAACTACGTTTTGAATAAATGGAATTTTGAAGTTTAAACCAGGCTCTACTATAATTCTTTTTGGATCACCAAATTGTAAAACAATTGCTTGATTAACTTCTTTAATAATAAATACTGAAAAGAAAACTAAAGCTCCAATTATTGCAATTATCGGTAATAAAATTTTTTGTGCTTTCATTTAATTATTCGCTTTCTTTTTTCCTAATTCAGGAAGTGGTAGATAAGGAACTACTCCTGAACCAGCATTTTTTTCAATAATTACTTTATCAATATCAGCTAACACTTTTTCCATTGTCTCAAGATACATTCTTTCTTGAGTGACTTCTTTAGCTTTTGCGTACTCATTATATATCGAAGTAAATCTGCTAGCTTCACCTTCTGAGGCTGCAACTACTTGTTGTTTATATGCTTCAGCTGCCTGCATAATTTTTGCAGCTTCCCCTCTTGCTCTTGGGATTACATCATTTGCATAAGCTTCTGCCTCATTTTTAGATCTTTCCATATCTGCTCTTGCAGCTTGTACATCTCTAAATGCATCAATAACTTGATCAGGTGGATCAGCTTTTTGCGTTTGTACTTGTGTAACTTGAATACCACTTTGATACTCATCTAAAATGGATTGAATAATTTCTTGTGTTTCAACTTCAATTTTAGCTCTTCCTTCGGTTAGAATTGGTTGAATATCACTTTTGGCAATTACTTCTCTCATTGCTGTTTCTGCTGCAGCTTTAACAGTTCCTTCGGGATCTTGAATTTCAAACAAGAATTTACCAGCATCTTTAATTACCCAAAATACTGAAAAGTCTATGTTCACAATATTTTCGTCACCAGTTAGCATTAAACTCTCTTGAGGAACATCAGCCACTCCTCCACCTGTAGAAAAACCACTATCTCTCTCTGATCTAAATCCAATATCAATTCTATTTACTTTTGTAACCTTTGGAGTTTCGACTGTCTCTATTGGAACTGGAATATGATAATGCAATCCTGGTTGGGTAGTTTTTATAAACTTACCAAATCTAAGGACGACACCTTGTTCGTCAGGTCCCACTCTATAAAGTCCACTTGCAAGCCAAACAAAAAGTAAAATAATTAAGATTAGACCAATTGGTTTTCCACCTGATTTACTTCCACCAGGTAAAAATTTATTAATCTTATTTTGAATATCTCTAATAATAGCGTCTATGTCTGGTGGCGTTGGTCCTTTCCCTGAGCCATTTCCCCCTCCTGGAGCTGAACCCCATGGACTTCCACCTCTTCCTTTAAAATCATCTGACATATGCCAAAGTATATAGTGTCTTTATTACAAAAAACAAGTAATGATAAAATTATGACAGATAAAAAGCCTGAACTTAGTGACGCAATGAAAAAGAAGTTAGAACCTAAGAAATTCACTAAGAATCCTATTTTAGGAACAAAATTTACAATAGCAATTTCAAGTGCAAAAGGTGGTGTTGGAAAATCTACCTTTGCAACGAATCTTGCTTTAGCTTTAAAACAACTTGGATGCAAAGTTGGTTTACTAGATGCAGATATCTATGGTCCTTCAGTTCCAAAGATGTTTGATATTAATGAAAAGCCAAAAAGCGATGGTCAAAAATTAGAACCAATTACAAAATATGACATTCAATGCATGTCAATTGGTTTTTTAGCAGATCAACAAACCCCCATGATTTGGCGTGGCCCTATGGTTACAAGTGCGATTAAAACTTTTACTCAAAAAGTTAGTTGGAAAGATTTAGATTTTATAATTGTTGATATGCCTCCTGGAACTGGAGATACACAGTTAACTTTTTCACAAGAGATCAAAATGGATGGAGCAATCATAGTCTCTACTCCTCAAGAAGTAGCGTTATTAGATGTTAAAAGAGGAATTAAGATGTTTGATAAGCTTGGAGTAAAAATATTGGGTTTAGTGGATAATATGAGTTTTTTTACTGGAGATGATGGCAAAAAATATAAAATCTTTGGTGAAGGTGGTGTTAAAAAAACTGCAGAAGAATTTCAAAAAGAATTTTTAGGAGAGATACCAATTAATCCAGAAGTTGGAAAATGTGGAGATGAAGGAAAGCCTATTGTTGAGGCTAATCCTGATCACGAAATTTCAAAAATATATTTAGATTTTGCTAAAAAGATTAAATCAACTTATCTTTAAGATCAAAAGCAATCATTAATTCGTTCCATTCCCTTTTAGATAAACCAGAACTATCAACATCTACATTTTCACCTTTAATAAGTTTTTGGATAATTACTTTTCCTTTTGCAGAAACTTCTGTTCCGCCCACTCTATAATCCATAAATGCATCATAAGTAATTGGAACCCATTTCTTTACAGTGTCTAGCATAATGTCTGCATAAACTCTTATTTCGTATTGTGCATGACTGTCTGCTCTTAATCTTAAAAAATTCATCAAATTTAATAAATCAGTTTTCCAATACCACTGTGTATAAGTGTTTAGAGTTAAATTCATTCTGGCAAGTTCTCTTGCTAAACCTTTTTTGTTTTCATCAATCGTTGATCCATCAAACCTCTCATTAAGCATAGTTTCATAATTATCATATGTTCTTTCTGAGTCATTTTTCAAAAGTTCTAATACTTCTTTAGCTTGTTCACCCTCTAAAACATCTCCTCTACCTTGTCTGTTACTTGAAGATTGAGCTGCTAGATTTTCTGCACTTGGTAAATAAAATTCTTTATCTAAAATAGAGTACCTTGCAGAGTATTCATTTACATTTGCTGTTCTATGTCTAATCCATTGTCTAGCAATAAAAATTGGAAGCTTAACGTGATATTTAATTTCACACATTTCAAATGGCGTGCTATGCCAATGCCTCATTAAATATTTAATTAGACCTGCATCAGTTGAAACTTTTTTAGTTCCTTTACCATAAGAAACTCTAGCTGATTGAACAATTGATGTATCATCGCCCATATAATCAACAACTCTTACAAAACCATGGTCTAATGCTGGCATTGCTTCGTATAAAATGTCCTCAAGTGCAGGAGCTGTAACTCTTTTTGTTTGATTCTGTTGAGACTGTTGTTCTTTAATCTCTTGAGTTTGTTCGCTAGTTAATTTCATGATTTTTATTGAATCTCTTCTAAATGCTTTTATATTAATAATGTTGGTTTTCCAACTATGACGATAAACGAATTTCGTAATAACCATTGCGGACGTGGGGGCAGTACCCACCACCTCCACCATTGCAACTTATGGGGGTGAACTAGATTCGACGGGTGACTAAAGGCTATTCTTTTGTTCGGGATTGTTCCACCGTGACGGGCTAATTTATAATTGCTAACGAAAGTTACGCACTTGCTGCCTAATTAACTTTGTTAATTAAGTAGACGGGGTCTGGGGCACCTGGCAACAGAACGCCCCTTAAAAAAATTTTATTTTTTAAGTTCTGCCTGAGCAGCAGCTAATCTTGCGACTGGAACTCTGTAAGGTGAACAAGAAACATAATCCAATCCAGCCTTAGAGCAAAATTCAATACTTTTAGGGTCTCCACCATGCTCACCACAAATTCCAAGTTTCAATTTTTTATTTTGACTTTTTCCTTTTGCAACAGCAATTTCCACTAATTCTGCAACACCATCATCTATTGAAACAAATGGATCAATTGAAAAAATTTTGTTGTCTAAATAATCATTTAAAAATTTTCCACTATCATCTCTGCTGATACCAAAAGTTGATTGTGTTAAATCATTAGTTCCAAAACTAAAAAATTCAGCGTGTTTTGCTATTTCTTTTGCTTTAATTGCTGCTCTTGGAAGCTCAATCATGGTTCCAACCATAAATTCAATCTTTAATTTATATTGTTTTTGAACTTCGCTTGCTATTCTAATTACTAACTCTTTCATTATTTTTATTTCTGCTTCAGTAGAAACAAGTGGGATCATAATTTCTGGAAATGCAGATTTTATTTTTTTATTTTTAAGCTCAACTAATGCTTCAAATATAGCTCTACACTGCATTTCATAAATTTCTGGAAAAGATATTCCAAGTCTACAACCTCTGTGACCTAGCATTGGGTTTTGTTCGTGTAGTTCTTCTATTCTTGATTCTACTTCTTTGACTGGAAGGCTCACTACCTTTGCAACTTCATTAATTTCTTTATCTGTGCGCGGTAAAAATTCATGTAATGGAGGATCTAACAATCTAACTGTAACTGGCAAGCCACTCATTATCTTAAAAATTTCTACAAAATCTTTTTTTTGATGAGGTAAAAGTTTTTCAAGAGCTATGGCTCTATCTTCTTTAGTTTTGGATAAGATCATTTCTCTAACTGATAAAATTCTTTCTTCGTCAAAAAACATGTGTTCTGTTCGACAAAGACCAATACCTTCAGCACCAAAACTTTTAGCTGTTTTTGTATCTTTGGGTGTTTCAGAATTAGTTCTTATATCTAATTTTCTAAAACCATCAGCCCAAGACATTAGCTTTGAAAAATCTCCTGAAATTTCAGGTTTAACAGTTGCTACACTTCCAGAAATAACTCTGCCAGTAGACCCATCAATAGTTATAATTTCACCTTCTTTAATTTCCATTGAGGAAGTTTTAAATGTTTTATTTTCATAATTAATATCAATTTCACTTGAACCAGAAACACATGGTCTACCCATTCCCCTTGCAACTACTGCTGCATGGCTTGTCATACCACCTCTTGCAGTTAAAATTCCTTTAGCAGCATGCATTCCTTGAATATCTTCTGGTGACGTCTCCACTCTAACTAAAATTGTATCTTGCATCATTCCAGTCAGTCTTTCTGCTTCTTCCGACGTAAAGACCACTTTTCCACTTGCTGCACCTGGAGATGCAGGAAGTCCATTTGCTATAACATTTATTGAACTTTTTTCATCTAAAGTAGGATGAAGTAAAGTATCTAAAGAATTAGGATCAATTCTTAACACTGCTTCTTTTTTTGAAATCAATTTTTCTTTAACCATATCAACAGCAATTTTTACTCCTGATTTAGCTGTTCTTTTTCCTGATCTTGTTTGAAGCATCCATAACTTTTTATTTTCAACAGTAAACTCAACATCTTGCATATCCCTATAATGCTTTTCCAATTTTTTTAATATTTTATGAAGTTGTCTATAAACATTGGGCATAACTTCTTCCATTGAGGCATCTTTTACTTTTGCTTGTTGTCTTGCTTTTTTTGTAATGTATTGAGGAGTTCTTGTCCCTGCCACAACATCTTCTCCTTGTGCATTTATTAAATATTCTCCATATATGTCGTTTGAGCCATCTGATGGATTTCTAGTAAATACTACACCAGTTGCGCAGTCTTCACCCATATTGCCAAATACCATTGACTGAACATTAACTGCCGTTCCCCATTCAGCTGGAATTTGGTTCAATTTTCTATAAATTTTTGCTCTATTGCTCTCCCACGATAAAAATACTGCACTAATTGCTCCCAACAACTGATCAAAAACATTTTGAGGAAAACTTTTTTTAGTTTTTTCTTTAACAGTTCTTTTAAAATCTACTATTAATCCATCCCAATCACTTTCATCTAGATCAGTATCTAAAAGAACGCCTTTAGTAAGTTTGTAATTTTCAATTAATTCTTCAAAATGATAACTCTCAACTCCCATCACCACATTACCATACATTTGAATAAATCTTCTATAGCTATCTTTAGCAAATCTTCCATTAGAAGTTTTTAAAGCCAGTGCTTTAACAGTTTTGTCATTTAAACCAAGGTTTAAAATTGTATCCATCATTCCTGGCATTGATACTCTAGCTCCTGATCGAACAGAAAGGAGTAATGGATTTTTTAAATCTCCAAATTTTTTTTTAACATCCTTTTCAACAATTTTTAACTCTGTTTTAATTTGATTGACTAAATTTTTATTTAATTTTTTTTTATCTTTGTAAAAAAATTCGCATACTTTAGTTGAAATTGTAAAACCTGGTGGAACTGGAAGACCCATTCTTCCCATTTCAGAAAGATTAGCACCCTTTCCTCCTAGAAAATTTTTAGGGTTTTTTATCTTTTTGCTGTCTTTAGATTTAAAATTTAAAATAAGTTTTTTCATTAATGGGAATCAATTAGAGAAAAATTAACATAATTATCAAATGTTTTACACAACATTTGAATTAGTTCTAGCCTATTTTTTTTTATTGTTTGATCATCTTCATTTACTATTACATTATCAAAAAAATCAAAAATTACTTTTTTAGCCTCAGCTAGATTAGCCAGCGATTGTTCAAAATTTTCATCTTTATTTATACTTAAAAAATACTTTCTTAACTCATTAATCTTTTTAAATAAATTTTTTTCAAGCTCAGTTTTAAAAATACCAGGGTCAGTTGTATTCGATAGTTCCACACTAAGCTTGTCTAGCTCACTATCCAATATATTTGAAGCTCTTTTGTAACTAGATATAAGGTCAATTCCGTTTTGTTTATTAATTATCTTATTTAAACTTTTTGCTTTACCAAAAATAATTACAAATTTATCTGGATTATTATAGTTTGTTGAAGCCTGAATAATATCGTGTCGAATTTTCTCTTCTTTCATGTAAAATTTTAATCTATCCATTAAAAAATCAGATAATTCTTTTTGTAGAAATTCATTGCCAAATTTAAATCCTTGATCCGTATATAAACTTGATGAATAACTAATTAAGTCTCTTATTTTAAAATCTTTTTTGTTTTCAATTATTATTTTTACTATTCCTAAAGCCTGTCTTCTTAGGGCAAATGGATCTTTTGAGCTGGTTGGTTTCTGATTGATCCCAAAAAATCCTACTAGTGTGTCTATTTTATCTGCTAAGGAAAGTGCAATACTGTAAGGTTTTTTTGGTACTTTGGAGTTTAAACCAATTGGTAAATATTGCTCGCTTATAGCAAGAGATATCTCTTTTTCAAAACCTTGTTCATTGGCAAAATAACCACCCATAATTCCTTGTAGTTCTGGGAATTCTCCTACAAGTTCAGACACTAAATCTACTTTACAAATTGATGCAGATAATTCGACTTTTTCTTTGCTAATTAATAACTCATCTGAAAGCATTCCTCCAAGCTTTCGCATTCTTTGAACTTTATCAAAATATGTTCCTAATCCTTTAAAATAATTCATTGATTTTAATTTTGAGACTCTTTTTACTAAATTTTGAGATTTATCTTTTTCCCAGAAAAATTCAGCATCACTTAATCTTGCCTCTACAACTCTTTCATTTCCTAATTTTATAAAACCTTTTTTATCTTGTTTGTTTGTAATAACTAAAAACTCATTAGTAATATTTCCCTTTTGATCAAAAGTTGGAAAATATTTTTGATGATATTGCATTGTTATAATTAAAATTTCTTTTGGAATATTAAGAAATTTTCTATCAAACTCACAAACTATTACATTTGGTTGATCTGTTAAATCAACAACTTCATCAAGCAGCTTGGGGTTATTTTCAATTTTTATATTTTTTTTATTTGAAATTTCGTTGAACTTTTTTTCAATTAAATTTTTTCGTTGTTTGTGATCAATAACAATATTCATCTTTTTAAAGAAGTTTGAGTATTCCTTAAAATCATTAAAAATTTTTTTCTGTTCTTCAAACTCTTTATCAATAAATGTTGAATTTGATGAAGATAGGTGATGAAAACTAAAAGTTAATTTTTTTTTATTGAATATAGCTAATATTGATTTTAATGGTCTGCCCCAATTAAAATCAAATTCACCCCATCGCATTGATTTTTTCCATTGAATTTTTTGTAATATTAAAGGTATAGATTCTTCCAATAATTCGTGTGTATTAAGTTTTGTTGGTTTTGTTTTAAAAAAATAAAACTCTCCTTTATCTATTTTCTTTTTAAACAGATCTTTTTTAGAGATATCATTTGATCTAATAAATCCTTCTAGTGCAATTTCGGGTGCATTTATATTGGGTCCTTTAATTTCTTCAGATTTCAAAACTACTTGTTTTGGAAGACCTTCAAAAACAAGTATCATTCTATTTGGTGTTGAATATGATGAGCTTTTTTTGAAAGAAACAAATTTCTCATTAAATAATTTATTGAAACTATCTAACAAATCTTCACGTAAATTTTTTTGAAGAGACGAAGGTATTTCCTCGCTAAATAATTCTAGAAAAAATTCAGACATTTAATTTTGACTATTTAACCAAATTCCTGCAGCAGCTTTTGTGATATCTCGAATTCTACCTATATATCCAGCTCTTTGAGCTACACTTATTGCTCCACGAGCATCTAAAATATTAAATACATGGCTTGCTTTTAAGCATTGATCATAAGCAGGTAATGAAAGTTTTTTTTCTGTAAGAGATTTTGCTTCCATTTCATGCATATCGAACATTTTTAATAAATTATCTACATTTGCATGTTCAAAATTGTATGCTGAGAATTCTTTTTCTGCTTGATGAAAAATATCTTGATATTTCACCTCTTCATCATTCCATAATAAATCATACACATTTTTTTGCTGCTGTGTAAACATGCATATTCTTTCTAAACCATATGTAATTTCTACTGAAACAGGTTTGCATTCAAATCCTGCCATTTGCTGAAAATACGTAAATTGTGTTATTTCCATACCATCACACCACACTTCCCAACCTAAACCAGCCGCACCTAATGTTGGACTTTCCCAGTCATCTTCTACAAATCTAATATCGTGTTCATTATGTTCAATGCCAATTACTGACAAACTATTAAGGTATAACTTTTTTATATTATCCGGTGAAGGTTTTATCAAAACTTGAAACTGATAATAATGCTGAAGTCTATTTGGATTGTCACCATATCTCCCATCCGTTGGCCTTCTTGATGGTTGAACATAAGCAGCTTTCCATGGCTTTGGACCAAGTGATCGAAGTGTGGTAGCTGGATGAAATGTACCAGCACCGACCTCCATATCATATGGTTGTAAAATAACACATCCTTTTTTACTCCAGAACTTTTGAAGATTTAAAATTGTTTCTTGAAATGATTGGATTTTTTTTATTGGTTTTTTTATTTTAGAAACCATATCTTTGCCAGATTGACCTTTCATCTAAGATGTTAGCTAATTGATCTACTTGATTGCTCGAAGATGAAATTTTTTGACTTAACCAACCCTTAGATTTTTCAAATTTTTTAATTACCACATCATCACCGAATTTTTCTTTTAAAATTTCATGTGCATTTCCAATTCCATCTATTAATCCTAAATCTTTTGCTTTACTGCCTGACCAAAATTCTCCTGAGAACAGTTCTATCTCAGATTTGTTTAGCTTGGATCCTCTGCTTTCTTCGACTACATCTATAAAATCTTTATGTAAATCTAATTGTATTCTTTTTAATCTTTCAATATCCTCGTTCTTTTCATCAAGAAAAGGGTCTAATGTACTTTTATTTTTTCCAGCAGTATGTACTCTTCTTTCAACACCAATCTTTTTAATTAATTCTGTAAAACCAAATGAGGAATAAATTACACCAATAGATCCTATTATTGAACTTGAGTTGGCATAGATTTCATCACCAGCACAAGAAATAAGATACCCACCAGATGCTGCTACATCTTCAGCAAATACAATTACTTTTTTTTTATTCTTTTTTGCTTCTTGTCTAATAAAACTATAAATTAAATGAGACTGCACGGGTGATCCACCAGGAGAATTTATTGTAATAGCAACGCAAGCAGCCTTTTTAAGAGAAAAAGCCTTTTTTATAAGCTCTTCTTGTCCTGCAAAATCAATACCTTGTTTGAATTTTCCAGCATTTCCTATAACTCCACTTAATTTTAAATGGGCTACAATCTTTTTCTTTTTAAAAAAAGAGAACATTATTATTCCTTATAGAATTATTAATTGAATATATAGAGTACTTATAATTGAAGAATTAGGTGCGTCAATTGATAAGTAATATATAAAACTTAATTATACTAATTTAATTAAATAATGGGAACAGTAGTACAGCTTAAAAATCAGATAAATGACTCTTATTTTCAACTTAAAGATTTCGTTGAAGATAAACTTATTTTAACTGAAGAAAAAATTAAATCAAAATTAGCCAGTGAAGTTGAGTTGGTTCAAAAAATGACCAATTATCATATTAAAACTGGAGGAAAAAGGCTGCGAGCTTTACTTACCTTAGGATCAGCAAAATTATGTGGATATTCTAAAGGTTCTAGAGATGTGAATTTGGCGGCTTGTGTGGAATTAATTCATAGCGCAACTTTAATGCATGATGATGTAATTGATGAAGGTGGGATAAGAAGAGGAAAAGAAACTTTAAATAAAGTATGGAATAACCATTCATCTATTTTAATTGGTGATTATTTGTTAAGCAGATGCTTTGAAATGATGGTGGAAGATGGCAACCTAGAAGTTTTAAAATTATTATCATCAACCTCAGCAAAAATAGCTCAAGGAGAAGTTTTACAACTTCAGCATAAAGGTGAGGTAGATATGCTTGAAGAAACCTATCTTAAAATTATTTCAGCAAAAACTGCTGAACTGTTTGCAGCTGCAACAAAAGTAGGTGCAATTTTGTCAGACTCGGATACCAAAGAAAAAGATGCACTTGAATTTTATGGAAGAAACCTTGGTCTTACATTTCAAATTGCAGATGATACGCTTGATTATAATTCTGATCTAAAATTATTTGGAAAAAAAATAGGTCAAGATTTTTTTGAAGGGAAAATTACCCTACCTATAATTTTACTTTTTCAAAAATTAGTATTAAATGAAAAAAAACTATTAATTGAAATATTTCAAAAAGAATTAAGAGATAAAGATGACTTAAATAAAATAATTTCTTTAATAAAAAAATATAATATTATTAAAGAGTGTTATCAAAAAGCTCAACATTATATAAATCTAGCCTCAAACTCTTTAACTGTATTTAACGACTCAAAAGAAAAAGAGATTCTTAAAAGTCTGACATCATTTAGTTTAACTAGAAATTTTTAAGGACTTAATAATGATTTTATCCACTGGCCGTTTCTATCTTTAACATATTTCAATCTTTCATGTATTCTGCTATCTCCATCTAGCCAAAATTCAATACTTTGTGCAGATAAAATCCACCCAGACCAATGACTTGGTCTTGGCACATTATTTTCATCATTATATTTATCTTTATATTCTTTTATGGAATCAATTAATTGATCCCTACTAGTTAATTCTTTACTTTGCTTAGAGGCCCAGGCTCCAATTCTACTCTCATAACTTCTCGAATTATAATATTTGTCAGCGACATCATCTGCTACCTGTGTAACTACGCCGTTAATTCTTATTTGTCTCAAAAGACTTTTCCAATGAAAACACATTGCAGCTTTAGGATTTTCTTTTAATTCGTTTCCTTTTTGACTGTTCAAATTTGTGTAAAATATAAATCCATTCTGACTAAAGTCTTTCAATAAAACCATTCTCACTGATGGAAAGTTATTATTAGATGTTGCTAGTGATACTGCATTAGGATCATTAGGTTCTGATTTTTTTGCATCATCCATCCACAGTTTAAATAGCTCTATTGGATCATCTAGATCTAAAAAACAGCTATTAAGGCCAAGTGGGTTTTTTTGATTCATAATTTAAACAAAATAATCTATATAATATAGATAATGTCATTTAATACTTTTGGAAAGCTATTTCGTTTCTCTACTTGGGGTGAGTCTCATGGGCCTGCAATAGGATGTATAGTAGATGGTTGTCCTCCTAATATAAACCTCAAAGAACAAGATATACAAATTGAATTAGATAAAAGAAAACCAGGACAATCTAAATTTACAACTCAAAGAAAAGAGGACGATAAGGTTCAAATATTATCAGGTATATTTGAAGGAAAAACTACTGGAACACCTATTTCATTAATTATTTATAATAAAGACATGAGATCAAAAGATTATGGCAATATCAAAAATAAATTTAGACCGGGACATGCTGATTATACATACTTTAAAAAATATGGGATAAGAGATTATAGAGGTGGTGGAAGATCTTCAGCAAGGGAAACTGCTGCAAGAGTTGCAGCTGGTGCAATAGCTAAATTAGTTTTGCAAAAAAAATTAGGTAAAAAATTTAAAGTTATTGGTGCCGTTACTCAATTAGGAATTTTGGGATGTGATACAAATCAGTGGAATGATAATACAATTTCTAGAAATCCATTTTTTTGCCCCGACAAGTCTATGTTAAAACTTTGGGAGAAATATTTATTAGGTGTAAGAAAATCTGGATCTTCATGTGGAGCCATAATTGAAGTAAGAGCTAGAGGAATTCCCGCAGGTTTTGGTGCTCCTATTTATTCAAAATTAGACTCTGATATTGCCTCAGGTCTAATGAGTATAAATGCTGTTAAAGGAGTAAATATTGGAGCTGGAATGAATTCAGCTCAATTAAGTGGTGAACAAAATTCAGATGAAATTTCTCAAAAAGGAAAAAAATTAAATTTTAACTCTAATAATGCTGGTGGAATTTTGGGTGGTATATCTAGTGGTCAAGAAATTATTGCTTCTTTTGCAGTAAAACCTACATCCTCAATTTTAACAACTAGAAAAACAATTAATAAATTTGGAAAAAATACCACTATATCTGTTAAGGGCAGACATGATCCTTGCGTTGGCATTAGGGCAGTTCCTGTTGGTGAAGCCATGATAAATTGTGTTTTGTTAGATCATTATCTAATGAATAAAGCTCAATGTAGTTAAATCTTGTATTAATTTTTTACTACTTTTATTGCTTCTTTTGTAAACAAAATATCTAAGATTTTTTTTGAAATTTGAGAAGCATTTAATCCAGCCAGCTCATACATTTTATTTGGACTGTCTTGTTCAATAAAAGTATCAGGCAACATCATTGCTCTAAATTTTAGGCCTTTATCAAATATACCTTTTTCAGCAAGTAAGTTTTTAACATGAGAACCAAAACCGCCAATCGATCCTTCTTCTATAGTAATCATTACATCGTGCTCTCTAGCACATTTTAAGATAAGTTCTTGATCCAAAGGTTTGGCAAACCTTGCATCAACAATTGTAGTGGATACACCTTTATTCTTTAATTCTTCAGCTGCTAATTTGCATTCTTCTAGCCTTGCTCCTAAGCTTAAAATACAAGCCTGTTTTCCTTCTTGAACAATTCTTCCTTTTCCTATTTCAATTTTTTCGTCTATTGAAGGAAGTTCAAGTCCAACTCCTTTACCTCTTGGATATCTAATTGCGCTAGGTCTATCGTTTATATCAACTGAAGTATTTATCATTTTTACTAACTCAGCCTCATCACTTGCGGCCATAACAATAAAGTTAGGTAAAGTTGATAAATAAGTAATGTCAAATGAGCCAGCATGTGTTGATCCGTCTGCTCCAACTAAGCCCGCTCTATCTATTGCGAATCTAACTGGCAAACTTTGAATAGCTACATCATGAACAACCTGATCATAAGCTCTTTGTAAAAAAGTTGAATAAATTGCTGCATAAGGCTTATATCCCTCTGTAGCCAAACCTGCTGAAAAAGTTACTGCATGCTGTTCGGCTATACCAACATCAAACATTCTTTTAGGAAATTCTTTTCCAAAAATATCCATTCCTGTTCCTCCCGGCATTGCAGCTGTTATTCCAACTATTTTACTATCTTTTTGGGCATGTTTAACCAGAGTGTTAGCAAATACTTTTGTGTAGGCTGGAAGATTGTTGCCACTTTTAATCTGTTCACCAGTCTCAACATTAAACTTTGAGACACCATGATAATGGTCTGTAGCTTTTTCTGCGTATGAATATCCTTTTCCTTTTTGTGTTTTAATATGGATCATAATTGGACCTTCATGTTTTGAGTCTCTTGCATTTCTTAAAATAGGCACGAGACTTGTTAAATCATGACCATCAATTGGACCTGCATAATAAAAACCTAATGAACTAAATAAAGTACCACCAGTAACTGCAGAACGTAAAAAATCTTCTGCTTTACCTGCTTTGGCACTAAATCTTTTTGAAAACGCTGAAGTAATTAACTTAAGCGTTTCTCTAAGACTAAAATATATTTTTCCAGTAAATAATTTTGCCAAATAAGTTCTCATAGCACCTACTGGTTTTGCAATAGACATGTCGTTATCATTTAAAATAACAATCATTTTGGTTTTAGATGCACCAGCATTATTCATTGCTTCATAAGCCATGCCTGCACTTATTGCACCATCACCAATTACAGCTATTACATTAGACGATTTATTAGCTAGCTTATTGGCTTCGGCAATACCAAGTGCTGAAGATATAGATGTTGAACTATGAGCTGCTCCAAAAGGATCATATTCACTTTCTGATCTTTTTGTAAATCCTGACAATCCATTTCCTTGTCTTAAAGTTCTTATCTTATTTTTTCTTCCTGTTAAAATTTTATGAGGGTAAGATTGATGACCAACATCCCAAATTAATTTATCATTTGGAGTATCAAAAACATAATGAAGAGCAACGGTCAACTCAACAACACCTAAGCCTGCTCCTAGATGTCCTCCTGTCTCTGATACCGCACTAATCATTTCTTTTCTAACTTCATTGGAAACTTTTTCTAAATCATTTTCTGAAAGTTTTCTTAAGTCAGATGGAAAATTAATTTTATTTAAAAATTTATATTCTTGTGTCATTTATTTCTATTTAAAATATATTCTAACGTTTCTCTAATATTCTTTGAATTCGATCCATATCTTTTTAGACTTTTATTAACATCAAAAACAATCTTATCACAATATTTAATTGCATTCTCGTACCCAAGTAAACTTATAAGCGTTGCTTTACCTTTTTTTTGATCTTTTCTTGTTTTTTTTCCAGCTATTTTGGAATCACCTTTAAAATCAATTAAATCATCAGCTATTTGAAACAATAAACCAATATTAGAACCTATGTTTTCAAAAAATTTCACTTGTTGACTACTCATTTTTTTAATAATTGCTGGAGCAGCACAACAAAAACTAAACAACTTGCCAGTTTTTTTTATCTCCATTTCAATAATCTTTATTTTAGATACTTGTTGTTTTTCATAGCTAAGGTCAAGATATTGCCCGCCAGCAACACCCAAATGACCAGAGCACTCTGATAATTTTTTAATTAAATTAACCTTAATTTTTTCACTTATTTTTAAATTAGGGCTTGCCAAGATTTCACAAGCAATTGTTTGTAAAGAATTTCCAGCTAGTATTGCAGTAGACTCCCCAAATTTAATGTGTGTAGATGGTTTTCCTCTTCTAATTTTATCATCATCCATGCATGGTAGATCATCGTGTATAAGGGTATAAGCATGAATACATTCTACAGCCGAACCAATAGTAATTAATGTTTTATAATCAATTGATAATAAAGAACCAATATCAATTAAAATTTTAGATCTAATTTTTTTTCCACCAGGAAACAAACCGTATTTCATGGCTGGAATTAATTTTGAGTTATTTTGCTTATTAAGAAAATCTTTTAAAAAAAAATTTGTGTCCTTTGCAATTCTATTAATTCTAGTTTTCATTTCTTTTTAATAATTTCTTTAACTTTTTTATTGGTCTCTTCATTTATAGATCTAAAATTTTTGTGAAATTTTTTTTCAATAATATTATTTAACTTCAATAATTGCTGGTAACTTTCAACAGAACTATTTAAATCATTTTCATTTTCTAATGACTCAATGATTTGATTTGCTTGATCTGTTAATTCTTCAAGGGAGCTTGTATTATTATCAGGTGGTAAATTTTTATCTTTCATATAATAATAATTATTAATACATGAAATCTATTCAATCAAATATCAAAAAAGCAAAAAAATATTTAGATAAAAATGACTGTATAGCTGTACCTACCGAAACTGTCTATGGGTTAGCAGGAAACGCTTATTCTAATATTGCTGTAAAAAAAATATTTAAGCTAAAAAAAAGGCCAGTGAATAACCCATTAATTGCCCATTATTACGATATTAATAAACTCAAACAAGATTGTCATATTAATGATGATTTCATTAAACTTTTTAATAAGTTTTCACCTGGACCTATAACATTTATTCTTAAATTAAAAAAAGATTCTAAAATTTCTAATTTTGTAACTAATAAACAAAAAACGCTTGCTGTTCGATTTCCTAAACATCTTTTATTTAGAAAATTACTTAAGAATTTAAATTATCCATTAGCAGCACCAAGCGCAAATATATCTACTAAATTAAGTTCTGTTCAAGCGTCAGACGTTATTGAAGAATTTGGATCAAAAATTAAATATGTTTTAAATGGTGGTAAATGCCAAATTGGTGTTGAATCAACAATTATTAATCTAACAACCAAGCCAACTATATTAAGATTTGGAGGACTAGATATTTCAAAAATAGAACAAATATTGAAAAGAAGAATTATAATTAACACTAACTCAAAAAAGAAAATTGCACCTGGTCAATTTCCTTTACATTATTCACCAGGTATTCCGTTAAGAACAAATGTTAAAGATCCTAAAAACGATGAAGCTTTTTTGTTAATTAAGAAAAGAAAAATTACATTTAAAAATTATTATTATTTAAGTAAAAAAAATGATTTAAAACAAGCTGCAAAGAATTTATACTCTTTATTGAGAAGAATTAAAAAAGATGGGTATAAGATGATTGCAGTAGAAAAAATTCCAAATATTGGAATTGGCAAAACATTAAACGATAGACTAAATAGAGCTTCTAAATTTTAAATGCAAAATTCAATTGAAGTAATTAATCTATCTAAGTCATATAAATCTAAACAAGCTGTAAACAATATAAATTTTAAGATAAATGAAAATGAAATAGTTGGCTTACTAGGTCCAAATGGTTGTGGAAAAACAACTACAATCGGAATGATTCTTGGCTTACTAAAACCAACTAGTGGACAAGTCTTAATTAATGGAATTGATATTGAAAAAAATAAAATTTCTCTTCTTCATAAAATGAATTTTATATCTCCATATATTGAGCTACCAAAAAAACTTACTGTAAAACAAAATTTAACTGTCTATGGAAAATTATATAATATTAATAATTTAAATGATCGAATTAATTATCTATCAAATAAACTAAGATTAAATGATCTTTTAGATAAAATTACAGGAGAACTTTCCTCAGGACAAAAGAATAGAGCTAGCTTGGCTAAAGCATTAATAAATGAGCCTACTGTACTTTTGCTTGATGAACCTACCGCATCTTTGGATCCTGAAACTGGAGACTTTATAAGAACATTTTTAGAAAATTATAAAAAAGAAAAAAAAATAGCAGTACTACTGGCTTCACACAATATGGATGAAGTTAAAAGACTGTGTGGCTCTGTGCTTATGATGAATGATGGTAATATTATTGATAGAGGTACTCCAGACGATTTAATTAAAAAATATGGAAGAAAAAACTTAGAAGAAGTATTTCTAGAACTAGTGAGGACTAAAAGTGAGTTTAACTAGAATTTATGGTCTTTTTTTAAGACACTTTTATTTAATAAGTAGATCTTTTCCAAGAATATTAGATTTAATATATTGGCCATCTATCCAAATAACCTTATGGGGTTTTATCTCAAATTTTTTTGCAGCTAATAGTAATTATTATGGTGGTGCTGTTGGAGTAATTCTATCTTGTGCCATTCTTTATGACTTTTTATTTAGAACAAGTATTGGTTTTAATATGTTATTTTTAGAGGAAATATGGAGTAGAAATTTTACTAATCTTTTTATTGCACCGATGAAAATTAGTGAAATTATTGTGTCGCTAGTTTTTACAGCTTTAATTAGAGCCTTGATAGGTCTTGTGCCAGCAATATTGCTAACTTCTCCACTATTTGGAATATCTTTATTAGATTTAGGTTTACCATTAGCATTTCTTTTTTTGAGTCTATATATTTTTGGAATTACACTTGGTATTTTTGTTGCCTCAGGACTATTGAGATTTGGACCATCTTTTGAAAATATTGCTTGGTCTACAATGTTTCTATTGGCACCTTTTGGCTGCATTTATTATCCAGTTGAAACTTTGCCAGAAATTTTTCAATCAATAGCTTATTTGCTTCCATTAGTTTACATTTTTGAAGAAACAAGAAATATACTGGTTAATCAATTAGTAAATTATGAAAATATTATTCAAGCACTTTATCTAAACGCTATATATCTATTTATAGCAATATCTGTATTTTATTATTCTTTTGATAAAGCCAGGGATAAAGGAACTTTAATCAATATTGGTGAATAAATTGGCGCGCCTGCTAGGAGTCGAACCCAGAACCTCCTGATCCGAAGTCAGGCGCTCTATCCAGTTGAGCTACAAGCGCATATAGTATTAATATTACATTTTATGAAAAAAAACATTAATTTTGTTGTAGAAGAAAGTGAAAATAATCTGAGAGTTGACGTTTTAATCAATAAACGAGAGGAATTAATTAGCAGAACTAGAATTAAAAACTTAATCTTAAAAGAAAAACTTAAATTAAATAATGAGATTATAAAAAGTCCTTCAAAAAAAGTTTTAGCAGGTGATGAGTTAAGTCTTAATATCCCAGAACCTGAAGGGGCTTCCTTAAAACCTTATAATTTTAAATTAGAAATAATTCATGAAGATGAAGATTTGTTGATAATCAATAAGCCAGCTGGAATAATTATGCATCCTGGTGCTGGAAATTATGATGAAACAATTGTGAATGCACTAATGCATTATGATAAAGATTCACTCTCAACTATTGGTGATGAACTTAGACCGGGCATAGTTCATAGAATAGATAAAAACACATCTGGATTAGTGGTTATTGCAAAAAATAATGAAACTCACGAACACTTGTCAAAACAATTCAGTGACCATACTATCACAAGAGTTTATCAACTTTTAATTTGGGGTAAATTAAGACCTTCTTCTGGAAGAATTGAAACTTATATTACTCGTAGTTCAAAAAATAGACAATTAATGGAAGTTAGCCAATCCAAAGGTAAGCAAGCTATAACAAATTATAAAACTATAGAAACATTTGAAAATGACAAAACACCAACTTTAAGCTTGGTAGAATGTAAATTAGAAACTGGTAGAACTCATCAAATACGTGTTCACATGACTCATATGGGAAACAGTATAGTTGGAGATGATAAGTATAAAAAAAAATATAAGAAATTAAAAAATATTGATATGGGATTAGAAAGTTTAATCTCCAAACTAAATAGACAATTTTTGCATGCTAAAACTTTAGGGTTTATTCATCCTAAAACTGATGAAGAAATGGTTTTTTCCTCAATTTTGCCACAAGAATTAAATAATTTATTAAAAACCCTGAGAAATACAAACGAATAAATCATTGAAAATTTAGTATAGTTAATTAAATAAATATAGCCATGAGTAGAACATTTAATAATAACCTGCCAGCTCTTTCTAATGAAGGAGGTCTGTCTGCATATTTAGAGCAAATTAAAAAATTTCCAATGCTTGCAGCTGAAGAAGAATACATGCTGGCTAAAAATTGGAAAACTACAGGAAATGTTAAAGCTGCAGAAAAATTAGTTACAAGCCACTTGAGATTAGTCGCTAAAATAGCAATGGGATATAAAGGATATGGTCTTCCTGTAAATGAAATGATCTCTGAAGGTAATGTGGGTCTTATGCAAGCAGTTAAAAAATTTGAACCAGAAAAAGGTTTTAGACTAGCTACTTACGCTATGTGGTGGATCAAAGCATCCATTCAAGAATACATATTAAGATCATGGAGCTTAGTTAAAATTGGAACAACTACTGCACAAAAAAAATTATTTTTTAATCTAAAAAAAATTAAAAATCAAATTGCTCCTCAAGCAGAAGGTGATTTAAGAGACGAACATGTAAGTGAAATATCTAATAAACTTGATGTAAGTAAAGAAGAAGTAATTTCAATGAATAGAAGACTTTCTGGCAAAGAATTTTCTTTAAATGCACAAGTTGGTGAAGATGGGGATGAGTGGCAAGATTGGTTAGTAGATAAAGAATTAGATCATGATCTTAAATTTGCACACCAAGAAGAAATGGAACAAAGAAAAGATTTATTAAAAAATTCAATTAAAGTTTTAAATGATAGAGAAAAAGAAATTTTATATTCAAGAAGATTAAATGATGACCCAACAACATTGGAAGATCTGAGTAAAAAATATAAAATTAGCAGAGAAAGAGTTAGACAAATAGAAAATAAAGCATTTGAAAAACTTCAAAAGCATATGCTACTTTTAGCTAAATCAAAAAACCTATTACCTGTTAATTAAATATCAAAAGGATTTTCTACTAAAATAGTATCTTCTCTTTCTGGACTAGTGGATATACTTGAAACTTTTGCACCTATAAAATCTTTCACTGCATAAATATATTTTTTTGCATTTTCAGGTAAAGCTTCCATATTTTTAATTCCATTAGTAGAAGTTTTCCATCCCGGAAAAGTTTTATATACTGGTTTTATTTTTAACTGATCTTCAACAGCAGCAGGCAGATAATCTACTTTTTTTCCATCTAGTTCATATTCAACACACATTTTAATTTCATCTAATTCATCGAGAACGTCTAGTTTAGTAAGTGCAATACCATCTATGCCTGAAATTTTTATTGTTTGTCTAACAAGAACTCCATCGAACCAACCACACCTTCTTTTCCTACTTGTTACTGTTCCAAATTCTTTTCCACGTGCACCTAATAATTCCCCAATGTCATCTGTTAATTCAGTTGGAAAAGGACCTTCCCCAACTCTTGTTGTGTAGGCTTTTGTAATACCCAAAACATAATTAATAGAATTTGGGCCACATCCTGAGCCAGTTGCGGCACTTGAAGCTACAGTATTAGATGATGTGACATAAGGATATGTGCCATGATCTACATCAAGTAAAATTCCCTGTGCACCCTCAAATAAAATTCTTTTCTTTTGTTTTTTGAATTCATCAATTTTGAGCCAGACTGGTTGAGAAAACTGCAATATTTTTGGCGCTATTTTTAGCAAATCAGATTTTAACTGCTCTTTTTCAAAGATTTTTTTTCCCAAACCTTTTCTGATTGCATTATGATGAACAAGTACTGCTTCTAATCTTTGATCCAAATTTTTTTCAGATCTTAAATCCATTACTCTTATCGATCTTCTGCCCACTTTATCCTCATATGCTGGGCCAATTCCCCTTCTTGTAGTTCCAATTTTACTTTTACCAGCTGCGTCTTCTCTTATTTCATCCATTTCTCTATGGAATGGTAAAATTAAATTTGCTGCTTCAGAAATAATAAAATTATTAATATTTACATCAACACCTTTTGATTTTATTTCTTCAATTTCCTCAAGTAAAGCCCAGGGATCAACTACAACACCATTTCCAATAATTGAAACTTTATTTTTTCTAACAATTCCAGATGGTAGTAACCTTAATTTATAAGTAACTCCATCAATAACCAAAGTATGGCCAGCATTGTGTCCACCTTGAAATCTAATAACTACATCTGCTTGTTCTGATAGCCAGTCAACAATTTTTCCTTTTCCCTCATCTCCCCATTGAGATCCAACTACAACTATATTTTTCATTATCTAAATTTTTTATTTATACTCATTGAATTGAGGTGATTAATTGGACCATGACCTTTACCATAGTTTGGGTTAGTTGTTATTGCAGAATTTACATACTTAATTCCAAGCTCACAAGATTTCTTTAAAGGTTTTCCACATGACAAAAGTGTAGTTATTGCACTAGATAAAGTACATCCAGTTCCATGAGTATTTCTTGTTTTATATCTTTGACTATTAAAAATTTTGATATCAGATTTATTAACAAAAATATCATGAACTAATTTAGATTTTAAGTGACCACCTTTAATAAGAACATTTTTTGACCCATACTCTATTAGCTTATTAGCAGCATAAATCATGTCTTCCTTATTTCTTATAACAGTTTTAGTTAAAATTTCTGCTTCAGGAATATTAGGTGTAATTAAAGTGACCTTTTTAATCAATTTAGTTTTAAGTAAATTAATTGCTTTATCATCTATTAATTTTGCTCCACCTTTTGCAATCATTACTGGATCTAATATGATCTTTTTAATATTAATAATCTCTAGTGACTTGATAACAGATTTTATAACTTTTGTTGAATGCAACATGCCAATTTTTATAGCATCAGGCTTAATATCATTTGAAGTAAATAATATTTGATTTAAAATCTCTTTAGGGTCGAGAGCAACAATTGACTTAACCCCAGTCGTATTTTGAGATGTAACTGCTGTTATTGCAGTCATAGCATAAGATCCTAATGCTGTAACAGTTTTAATATCTGCTTGAATGCCCGCTCCACCAGATGAGTCAGATCCTGCTATAATTAATATTTTTGATTTAGGCTTCAATTTATTTAATTCTTTTTGAAATAATATTTATACAATTATTCAGAAGTTTTTTATTATTACTTTCAGCCATTACTCTAATTTTTGACTCTGTTCCAGATTTTCTTACCAATATCCTACCTTGGCCTTTGATTAGTTTTTCAGCAATCTTTATAGATTTTTTTACTTCAATGTTCTTTATTATTTCTTTATCTTTTACTGCAATGTTTTTTAATATTTGTGGTGTTTTTTGAAATTTATTAAAAAAGTCACTAGCTTTATTCCCTTTTCTTATTGCAAATAATACTTCAAGAGCAACAAGTAAGCCGTCTCCAGTTGTTGCAAATTTCCCTAAAATAATATGTCCAGATTGTTCACCACCTAAATTGAAATTATTTTTTTTCATTTTTTCTTTTACGTATCTGTCACCTACATTTGCTCTAATAAATTTAATTTTTTCAGATTTGAAGAATTTTTCTAGGCCATAATTAGACATTAATGTTCCAACCACACCTCCTTTTAACATTTTTTTATTTTTCCATCTTATTGCTAAGGCTGCAATTATTTGATCACCATCAATTATATTTCCTTTTTCATCACATATAATTATTCTATCAGCATCACCATCAAGAGATATACCTAGATGTGCATTATTTTTCTTTACAGCAAATTTAATTTTATTTGGATAAGTTGATCCACAATTATTATTAATATTAAGGCCATTCGGATTAATGCCAATTGATGTTACTTTTGCTCCTAATGATCTTAGCAACTCAGGCCCAGCTTTGTAACCTGCCCCATTCGCACAATCAATTACAATCCGTAATCCTCTTAGATTAAATTCTTTACTAAAATTTTTTTTTAAAATTTTTAAATAATCTTTTGTACCGCTCTCTAATCTCTTTACTCTTCCTAATTTTTCTGGACTTGATACATTTATTTTAATATTTTTATCTATTAGACTTTCAATCTTTTTTTCAATTTTATCTGATAATTTCATGCCATCAGGACCAAATAACTTTAATCCATTATCATGATGAGGATTGTGAGAAGCTGTAATCATTATTCCCATATTTGCTTTCATAGATTTTGTAAGCATAGCTAGTCCATTTGTTGGTAATGGACCTAATGTATAAACATGCATTCCAGCAGAAGTAAGTCCTGACACTAATGCTGGTTCAAGTGTATAGCCAGACAATCTAGTATCTTTAGCAATTATCGCAGTTTGTTTTCTTTTTTTTTGTGACTTAAAATATGTTCCAGAGGCCAATCCAAATTTAAAAAACATATCACCATTAATATTTTTACTATTAATTACTCCCCTTATCCCGTCTGTGCCAAAATATTTTTTTATCATTAGTTTTTAAATAACTTCTTAAAGACCTTTATTCCTTGCAACAATTCATTAACATCATGAATTCTTAAAATTTGAATTCCCTGTGACATCAAATAAATAGATGAAGCAACTGTTCCACCAATTCTACTTTTTGTATCATTTTTTCCAGAAATTTCTTTAATAAATCTTTTTCTTGAATTACCAACAAGTATAGGAAAACCAAGTGAGTGGAAAATAGAAATATTACTAATTAAATTCATATTATGTTTCAAATTTTTTCCAAAACCTATGCCTGGATCAATAATTATTTTACTATGTTTTATGCCAATAGATCTTAAAAACTTAATTTTTTTCTCAAAAAAATCATATATATCCAACAATTCATTTTCATATCGTGGATGATTTTGCATATTTTCAGGAATTCCTTGAGTGTGTTGAATGACAAGAGGAATTTTGTATTTTTTTAAAATATCTATAGTTTTAGCATCATAGCTCAAACCAGATACATCATTAATCATTTTAATTCCTAAATTTATACCTTTTTCCATTATTTCTGATTTTCTAGTATCGAGTGATAAAGGAATTTTTTTACTTATAGATTTTATTATTTTTTCTATTCTGCTCCATTCTAATTTTATATTTATTGCATTTGATCCGGGCCTAGTAGACTCTCCACCAACATCAATTATATTTGCCCCTGATTGATACATTTTTAATGCATGATCAGTTCCTTTTTTTTTAGAATTAAATTTTCCTCCATCGGAAAAACTATCTGGAGTAAGATTTAATACACCCATTATATTTGGTATTTTTTGAAAATTTAAATTTGCAAAGTTTTTTTTTTTTGACTGAATATTTTTTAAATCTAAATCTATTTGTTTCCTCAATAACTTTGGCAAATTATCTATTTCTTTGATGGAAATTTTTTTTTTTGATCGTCTTGAAATTATTTCTAAATTAGCAAATGATATTTCTTTATTATTATTTAAAGAGAGTGTTTTTTTTTTACTTACTAATAATTTTGATTCTTTGCCATAATAGAAATTACACACTCTCGTGTAATATCTTCTCATTTATTTTAATGAACTATTTTTGGTTTCAGGCCCATCGCACCTAAGGCTGAACTTTGATCGTCATTTTCTTCTGGTTTTTCAATAATTTTATCTTTTGGGTATAAATTCTTATTAATTATATTTTCAATCTCTTCTCCAGAAAGAGTCTCATAAGTTATAAGAGCTTTTGCAATTTTATGTAAATCATCAATTTTATCAGTTAATATTTTCTTTGCTTGGCCATAACCTTCATCAATTAATTTTCTTATCTCTTTATCTATCTTTTGAGAGGTTTCCTCTGAAACTGATTGCGTTTGGGTAACAGATCTTCCTAAGAATACTTCTTCTTGGTTTTCTCCATATTCTACTGGACCCATTTCTTCACTCATTCCATACTTTGTTACCATTGCTCTGGCTAGTTGAGTGGCTTGGTTGATATCTGATCCACTTCCACCACCTGCTCCTGTAGATATATCATCTTTTCCAAATATTATTTCTTCTGCAACTCTTCCACCAAAGCATACTGCCATTCTAGCTTTTAAATATTTAATTGAATACCCGTGCTTGTCTCTTTCTGGCAAATTCATTACCATACCAAGTGCTCTACCTCTTGGAATAATTGTAGCTTTATGTATTGGATCATAACTAGGCATATTGATAGATACCAAAGCATGTCCTCCTTCATGATATGCTGTTAATTTCTTCTCATCTTCTGTCATTACCATTGAGCGTCTTTCTGCTCCCATCATCACTTTATCTTTAGCTTCTTCAAATTCAGTTAAAGTTACAATTCTCTTATTTTTTCTTGCTGCTAATAAAGCTGCTTCATTAACTATGTTTGCAAGATCCGCCCCTGAAAAACCTGGGGTTCCTCTTGCTACAGTTCTTAAATTAACATCTGGTGCCATCTTAATTTTTTTAACATGTACTTTTAAAATTTTTTCTCTTCCAATTATATCAGGGTTAGACACAACAACTTGTCTATCAAATCTACCAGGTCTTAATAAAGCTGGATCAAGTACATCGGGTCTGTTAGTTGCGGCGATTATAATAACACCTTCGTTTGTATCAAAACCATCCATCTCAACTAGTAATTGGTTTAAAGTTTGTTCTCTCTCGTCGTTTCCTCCACCTAAACCTGCACCTCTACTTCTTCCAACGGCGTCAATTTCATCAATAAAAATTATGCATGGTGAATTTTTTTTACCTTGTTCAAACATATCTCTCACCCTTGATGCTCCTACACCAACAAACATTTCAACAAAGTCTGAACCTGAAATTGTAAAAAAAGGAACTCCTGCTTCTCCTGCGATTGCTCTTGCTAATAAAGTTTTTCCAGTTCCTGGAGGTCCAACTAATAAAGCTCCTCGGGGAATTTTTCCACCCAATCTACTAAATTTTTTTGGATCTTTCAAAAATTCTACAATTTCCTCAACTTCTTCTTTGGCTTCTTCTATTCCTGCAACATCATTAAATGTAACTTTTCCTTTAAGCTCATTCATCATTTTAGCTTTAGACTTTCCAAATCCCATTGCACCGCCTTTGCCACCTTGCATTTGTCTCATAAAGAAAATCCAAACAGCAATTAATAATAACATTGGAAACCATGACAAAAGCACACCAAGCAAAGATGGCATCTTATCTTCTAAAGGTGCAGCTGAAATGCTTACTCCTTTATCTGATAATTTTTCAATTAAATTTGGATCATTAGGAGAATATGTAGAAAATGAGTTACCATTTGAAAAAACTCCTTTTATATTATTTCCTTGGATATCAACTTTTAAAACCTCTCCATTTTCTACTGAAGTTAAGAATTCAGAAAATATGATCTGATTTCCACCTCTAATATTTGACTGGGGATTTTTAAACATGTTGTAAAGACCAATAGTTAAGAAAACTATTATTCCCCACATCGCGAGATTTTTTAAATTCATGCGTATAAGATAATAATTATTGCAAGTTTAACAAGTGACAAAATATCATAAAATATTAAAATTTTATTACTCTTTTGACAATATAACTGTTCCATTAACTTTTTTTATTACACAACCGCCTAAAGTAACCTTAAATGAGGGTTTGGTACCTATTAAGTTAATAATCCTACCAATTTTTTTCCCTCTTACAGGATAATATTTTTTTCCTACAACTTTTATTATTTCAACAAATGATCTAAACACAACCTCTTCTGATTGAAAAAAAAAATCTTCCATTAGGATGGCATTTTTCTTTTTTTGTAAAATAGTTACGTTTTTTTCTAAATTTTTTTTAACATAAAATTTTATATTTTCATTTGCGATTTTTAGATTTTTTATTGTTAAATAAAATTTATCTCTGTCTAATCCCTCTAAACCTAATTGTTGTAAAAAGTTTCTTACTTTAACTCTCTTAAATTTATCATCTTTATTTGACGGATCAACAACATATGAACCAAATATAAAATTACTAAGATAAATTAAATCTTTTTTATTAAAATTTAATAAAGGTCTAATTAGATTAATTGCATCTCTTTGTGTTTCTTTATCTAAAGAAATCAACCCATTAAGACCGCTGCCTCTTAAAATTCTTATAAAAAAATTTTCAAATAAATCATCTAATTGATGACCCAACAAAATATTATTTATCTTTAATTTTTTAGCCTTATTGATTAATAATTCATATCTTTTATCTCTAGCAATAGATTGGATGTTTTTTTTAGGCTTTGTTCCTTTCCAAGTTAAAATATTTAGATTTATTAAAAATGTTTTTAAATTTTTTTGAACAATTTTTGCTTCTAAAGTTGAATTATTTCTCAACTTGTGGTCAACAATAAGATATTTAACATCTAAAGATTTTTTAATTGAATATATTTTTGTCAAAAATGACAAAGCAAGGCTATCAGGGCCACCCGAAACAGCTACGATAAAATTTTTATTAATATTTAAATTGTACTCAAATTTTTTATAAATTTGTAGAGTTCTCTTATCTTTTAATTTATCTAGTAAAAATTTATGAGTCTTGCTTGGTACATTCAAATTTTTTGGACTCATATTTTGCTTTTTGAATTACTGATTGGTTTGCTTTAGGGTATTGCAATTGAACACCATTAATCATTTTACAACCTTGATCTTTTTCTCCTATCTGTACCATTGATACACCAAGTTTTAAAAGATTTATAGGAGCCTTATTTCCCTTTGGATATTTTTGATATCCTTCTAAATAAGCTGAAGCAGCATCAGTATAAAGTTGTCTTATTCTAAAGGTCTCTGCATACCAATATTGAGCACTACCAGCTAATTCATGTTCACTATTTGACAAAACAAATTCTCTAAAAGCTCTTTCGGCAGTGATGTAATCTCCAACTTTTAAAAAGCTTGTGGCAAATTCATATTGTTTTTTAGGTGTTAAATCTTGTGGCAGTATCTTTTCTTCAGCTTGAAAAACTTCAGTAACAACTGATGCAGTAGTATCTACAGACTTAATCTGTTGAGATGTTTCTGAAGTTTCTGTATCTTTGTATGAAATTGATCCAAGGTCTTGTGGCTGAGAGCTACCAGGTAATATTTTATCAGTTTCTATTTTTGGTTTTGAGCTCAGTTTAGCTGTAACTTCACCAGAATTTATTACTGTTTCTATATCTTGAAATCGGATTTGATTATCAGCTTGAATTTTAGATAATCTGTTGGATAATTTATCTATTTTAAAATTTATTTCTTCGAATTTATTAGTTAGTTGTCTAAATTGATCTTCAACTTCAGATAATTTTAACAAATGTCTTGTAAGCACATCCTCAGAATTAGAATCTAACTCTGTATTTGAAGTTTCATTATTTTCTGCTTTAACTTCAATTGAGCCAGAATAAACTGCTCTTTCAAGCGTCTTAATATCATTCTTTATAATTTCTAATGTCTCATAAATATTATGATTGTCAGCAAATGAAATATTGGAACAAGCTAGATTTAACAAAACTAATAACTTTAAAAATATTAATTTTGTTAAAAATTTCATCACTAAATAGATTTATGTTTATAAAAATGGCAAAAAAAAGACCCTAAAACTTTACGTATTAGGGTCTTTAAATTTAAATTATTAATTTGCTTTAACAGTTACAGATCTTCTGTTTTTTGACCAAGCTAATGGGCTTGAGCCTGCATCTACTGGTCTTTCTTTACCATAACTTAAAACTGATATCCTATCTGAAGATATTCCATAAGTCATTAGGTAGTCTTTTGCTGAATTTGCTCTTCTTTCTCCTAGAGCTAAGTTGTACTCTCTGGTACCTCTTTCATCCGCATGACCCTCAAGAACCACGTTTATGTTTGAATTTTTTCTTAACCAAGCAGCTTGAGCTCTTAGAGTTTCTCTAGAAGCTGTAGTTAAAATCGATTCATTTGTTGCAAAGAAAACTCTATCTTTAACTCCATCAGCTAAATATTCTACTGAGTCTGTTCCTGTGTAAACATCACCTTGCATTTGACCTGATATAGAAGCTTCTGTAGCCACCTCTTTTTTTGTTGCGCATGCAGATAACACTAAACATGCTGCTAATACTAAAAGTGTGTTTTTGAAAATATTATTTAAAATCATTAAATTGCTCCTTGCTACTAATTTCAATTTCTTACTTTTTCACAACTAATTAGAGGTTTCAAGTTAAAAAATCAAGTAATTTAAACTAATTACTCAATAAAGATGACCATGATGGGTCGGACGCATCTGTTGGAGTTGTAACTAATCGTTCATTATAGCCAGTTAAATCTATAGACCACAACTTTGCAGAAAATCCTTCGCCTTTTGCGTTAGTTTTTGTTTCTCTATAAAAAATTAAGACTCTGCCATTTGGTGACCAAGAAGGAGCCTCTTGGTAATAATTTTCAGTTAACAATCTTTCACCCGAACCATCAGTTCTCATGACACCAATATAAAAATTTCCTTTATGCAACTTCGTAAATGCTATCAAATCTCCTCTAGGAGACCAAACAGGCGTTCCATAGATACCATTACCAAATGAAATTCTTTTAACATTAGAACCATCACTCTTCATAATATAGATTTGCTGGTATCCACTTCTATCAGAATTAAAAGCTATAAACTTTCCATTTGGAGAATAAGATGGAGATGTATCAATTGATGGGTGATTTGTAATTCGTTCAACTATTCTATTTTCTAAATCCATTGTGTAAATATCTGATTTGCCATCTTTAGCAAAACTCATTATAATTTTTTTACCATCTGGAGAAAATCTTGGTGCGAATGTCATTCCAGGAAAATCTCCAACTACTTCCTGTGTTCCAGTTTCAATATCTAAAAGATATACTCTTGGTAAATTTTTAAAGTATGACAAATATGTAACCATTTGACTAGCAGGATTAAACCTAGGAGTTAATACAAGCTCATTACCAAGTGTTAAAAATTTATTATTTGCTCCATCTTGATCCATAATTGCTAATTTTTTTATTCTTTGTGTTTTTGGACCTTCTTCAGCGACATAAATTATTCTAGTATCAAAATATCCTTTTTCTCCTGTCAATCTTTCATAAACTTTATCTGATATTATGTGTCCAACTCTTCTCCAATTATTTGGAACTGTGGTGAATGCAAGTGCCATCATTTCTTTAGCAGCCAACACATCCCATAATCTAAATTCAACTCTTAGTTTTTCATCAGCATATGTTACTTTGCCAGTGATAAGTGCTTGAGCTTTTATTAAATTCCAATCTTCGAATCTTGGCTTTAAGTTTGCAATATCTGGTGCTTGTAAAAATGCTTCTTTACTTAGTGGATTAAAAAGACCCGATGTTCTTAAATTATTTTCAACAATAACTGAGATTTCTGATCCAATATTTTCTTCACTTAAAATTTTTTCAAAACTTTTTCTAGATTTATCATCAATCGATAAGGGGGATACCGCTAATGGAAGTGGGCTTAGATTTCCCCTGGTAATATCTACTTCAATTAAAGCAAAGGCTCTAATTGGAATTAAAATCATTAAAAATAAAATTATAAAATTTTTTTTCATTTTTTTATCTTAACCCTCTAACATCTCTCTTGCATCAAAATTTAATTGTAATTCTTTCCATCTTTCATAGCCTGTCGTTGGGACTCTTAGTGGTTGGCATAATTTTACAGCTCTTAACGCGCTTTCAGCTAATACTTTATAGAAACCCTGGCCTGGTTTATTCATTCTTGCATGATCTAATATTTCAGTTTTTACTACCGAACCATCTGGCTCAAGCATTAATTTAATTCTTACTAACAAATCTTCATTATATGGTAATCCCAGAGGAATACTCCAGCATCCAAAAATTTGAGCTTTTAAAGCATCTTCTTCACTCAAAGTTAACCCTGAAGTTACAATATTTTTATCTTGATCTTGAGTAATATCGTTATTTTTTTTAATCAATTCTGCCGTATCTTCTTTTGCTTTATCAATTAGTTTTGCAATATTATCTAAATCCACAAATTCTTTTTTTTCAAATTCCGAAACTTGTTTCACCTCTTCATCTAATTTGTCTGGGTTTTGTTTATTTTCTTTTTTTGTCTCAATTTTCTTAATTGTTTTATCTGGCAATGGTACTGCTTCAGGGGTTTGATTTTCAATTTTTTCTTTATTTTTATCCAAAGAAACAACTGTTTTAGTTTTTGTTTTTTTAACTTTTTTTGGAGGGGCTTGCTCTGATACTAATTTTTTTTCTTTCTCTTTTAATTTTTTTTTCTTTTTTTTCTCAATTATCTTTTTTGCTTTTGGAGCAAATGGTATATTTGTTTTTTCCGCTATCTGTATTAATTCAACAGAAACTATTGGTGGAATATCAAGCGGTTTTTTTGCTAAAAAAGGTAAGCTCATAGCTGTAATAAAAATCAAAGCACCATGTAAAACAGAAGAAATAAACAAACTTCTATTCACTTCAAATTACCTTTGCTTCAATGGTTCTGATATTAGTGCAACTTTTGTAAAACCAGAACCTGATAATAAGCCCATTATTTCAAGCACTCTTCCGTAGTTAATAGTTTTATCACCTCGAACATAAATCCTTGTATCTGTTCTATTTTTTGAAACTGCTAAAACTTTTGCAATTATATTATCAAATTCAACTTTTGCTTCTTGAATAAATATTTCACCTTTTGAATTAATTGAAAGAGTAAGTGGCTCTGCTTCTTCTGGAAGAGAATCTGCAGAACTCTCTGGTAAATCAACTTGTACTCCTACAGTTAATAATGGTGCCGTAACCATAAAAATAATAAGAAGAACCAGCATAACATCTACGAAAGGAGTTACATTAATTTCACTAATGGGTTCTTTTGATAAACGATTAAGTTTAAAAGCCATTTAAATAATTGTTAAAAATCTTTTTGAAAAATTTTCCAGTTTTTGAGAATATTTCTGTGAGTCGGTATTAAATTTATTATAGGCAATAACCGCTGGTATTGCCGCTAGCAATCCTAGGGCCGTAGCAAATAATGCTTCTGCTATTCCTGGGGCTACAATAGCTAAACTAGTATTTCTTGATATTGCTATCGATTGAAATGAATTCATTATTCCCCAAACTGTTCCGAACAAACCTATAAAAGGAGCTGTAGATCCAACTGTTGCTAAAAAAGTAAATCCTTTTTCAATTTTTGTCATCTGTTTTTCAACTCCAACTTCTAACATTGCAGTCATTCTCTCACTTATATTTGTTTTAGATTTCTTTTTTAATAAACTTTCCATAGAATCCTGAAAAACTAAAGCCATCGGATCCTCTAAATTAGTTGGTAAACCATTGTAGAAATTCTCTGCAGATTTAGAATTCCAAAACTTTTCCTCAAATTCCTCTGATGATTTATTTATTTTTCTAAATAATCTAAATTTTTCAATAATTACAGCCCAAGAGTAAATTGAACAAACTATTAGGATTATAATTACTGATTTGACAACTATATCTGCTCTTAAAAATAAGCTTAGTAATGTAAAATCTGTATTTGTACCCAGTCCAAGTGCTTGTGATGCAATATCAGCTTCCATAATTACTCTTCACACTTAAATGTGTCATGAATTTGTCTTATATTTTTTGATTAATCTGCTAATTTGTAAGTTTCATAATAAAAACTGGCTATTAAAATAGCATCAGCTTTGTTGCTATCCTTTTTCCTGGATAATTGAGCTGAAAAATAAGGAAAAATTTCAATTGCCTTTGTTCTGCTTGCATCTTTTTCAGAATTAATAAGATTAAAATATTTTTTCCATTTTGCTGGTCTCACAAAATACATTGGTAATTGCATTGCTGAACATATTCCTTTTAATATTCCATATGACTGACCAAAATTAAACATGCTGGTCACGCCTTGACCTGGCATTGCTGATACTTGTTCTATTATTACTTTAATATCCTTTTTATCAATTTTTTTAATTCTTTCTGAAATTTCATTAAAAAGGAACTGATCATGCATTAAAAATGTATCAATCAGGGGCAA